>NZ_LIRG01000337.1 GCF_001419695.1 Streptomyces prasinopilosus | reverse complement strand
CACCATCGCCCTCGCCCTCGCCCCTCGCCCGCGGGCTCGGGTTCAGGTCCGGGTGATGCGTATTCGGTACACCGGCATGCCGGATTTTGAGGCCGAAGCCGAAGCCGAAGCCGAAGCCGATGCCGGGATCGAGGCCGAGGACGAGGCCGAGACCTTCACCTCGGCAGCGGCAGCGACCTCGGCCTCGGCCAGGTCCGAGCCGGGGTCCGGGGTCGGGTCCGACGCGTTCGGTCTCAGGACCGTCAGCCGGATTCCGGCCTCGCGGTCGACGAACGTCTCGCCGGGGCCGAAGGGGGCGTCGGAGAGTTCCGCGTGGACGTTGGGGCTGCGGGTGCACCCGCCGCTCTCCCGGCGGGAGTCGTAGACCGTGACCGGTCCCATGCCGGTGTCGACGTCCGCGTCCACCTTGTAGATGAGGATGCCGGGCCGGCACACCGCCTCGTCGTTGCCGGCGCGGGTGCGGAACTCGACGGCGTATCCGGAGCGCGCGTCCAGCGGGAGGAAGACGAGCTTGGGGCCGCCCGGTTCGGGCAGGGGCGTCAGGGCGTACTCCCGGGTGCCCGTGTCCGCCACGCAGTGCACCTGGTGCGCGTCCAGCCAGCCCATCTTCCACTTGTGCCAGCCGAGCAGGTCGTTGTTGGCGCCCCAGTCCTCGCTCATGATGTCCCAGTGGCCCACGGCCCCGCCGCCCTCGGCGGTGTAGAGGTCGGGCAGGCCGAAGACGTGGCCGTTCTCGTGGGGGAGGACCCGGTAGCCGGTGCGGTCCAGGGAGCCCGAGCCGTCGTCCTGACGGGAGTAGACGAACGACGCGTTGGCGACCGGGACGCCGTCCGCGGTCGGAGCTTCCGCGTTCCCGGCGAAGGTGACCGACAGGACGGTGTCCAGGGCGGAGGGGCCCGCGTTCGGGGTCATCAGTATGTTCACCAGGTCGTACGACCTGAAATCCACCTTCGGGTCCGCCGCCGCCACGAGGTCGCCGACCAGTGTGCGGTAGCCGGGGTCGAACGGGGCGCCGCGCTCTATCCCGTACTCCCGGAACGACTTGGGCATCCGCAGCCAGCCCGGGATCGGTATCTCGGGGCGGTAGTCGAGGCGGCCGTACGAACTGGTGCGGAACCACTCCTGGGTCTGCGGGAAGAACTCCCGGTACCGGTCGAGGGCCTTGCCTTCGCCGGGGGCGTCCGAGAAGTCGACCATGAGGGTGAGGGCGCGGACGGTGCCGGTGGAGGGGGCGTAACCGGCGATCGTGGGGATGCCCTCGGACATCTGGACGTCGCGGGGGGTGCCGATCAGGCAGGGGCCGTGCGCGGAGGAGCGGGACAGGGCGCCCGGTCCGGCGCCGGACGCCGAGAGGTGCGGGAAGAGGTGGCCGTTGCCGGCCGAGGGGGCGGCGGTGAGGGTCAGGACGGTCACGGATGCCAGAGCGGCCAGTCGCCGCGGGGATATCCGGCTGTCGGTCGACTGAGGCTGCATGCGGGGACCTCCGCTCCACACGGCAGCCGCCGGTCTCCGGCTGCACCCTTCCGATCACCCTGCGTCGCGGGGTGTGCGGGCGCGCGTTGGAGGGGCCGATCGTGCGAGGGCATCGGTAGAAGCGCCGGTAGTGTGACTCAGGTCACATGAAAAGTCTTCGGTGGAGGGAAATAAGCGGGGACTGCCTCCCCGTTTAGAGCTGTGTTCGCGCGAAGCGGGGACTCCTTCCCCGGATCGCGACAGCAGTACCGAGACCAGTGACCAAGAACAAGACCACGGCCATGACCACGACTACGGCCACGATCACGGACGTGGTCGTGACAGAGACCCAGGAGTGCATCGTGCAGACCGCCGCTTCCGCATCGCACAAGGCGTCCAGGCCCCGCGCCGACGCCCTGCGCAACCGGGAGCGGATCGTCACCGCCGCCCGGGAGATGTTCGTCGAGTTCGGCGCCGACGTGCCGTTCGACGAGGTCGCCCGCCGGGCCGGCGTGGGCAATGCCACGGTGTACCGCAACTTCCCCGACCGTGAAGCGCTGGTGCGCGAGGTCGTGTGCTCCGTGATGGACCGTACGGCGGAGGCGGCCGAGCAGGCGCTCGCCGAGACCGGGGACGCCTTCGAGGCGCTGGAGCGGTTCGCGCACACGGCCGCCGCGGAGCGGATCAGCGCCCTGTGCCCGATGCTCTCCAGCGCCTTCGACCGGCACCACCCCGACCTGGAGGCCGCGCGGGTCCGGGTCGACACGCTCGTCGCGCGGATCATGGAGCGCGCCCAAGCGGCCGGCCGGCTCCGTGACGACGTGGGCCCCGGTGA
Organism: Streptomyces prasinopilosus; assembly: GCF_001419695.1. GTDB lineage: Bacteria > Actinomycetota > Actinomycetes > Streptomycetales > Streptomycetaceae > Streptomyces > Streptomyces prasinopilosus. The sequence goes on along the minus strand of NZ_LIRG01000337.1, from coordinate 6,573 downwards.
TCTGCTCGTCGGCATCGCCCAGCTCAGCCGGCCGCCGGCCGGTACGGGCTGCCTGAGCGCCGACCGGTTCGTGCACCGTCACCTTCAGCTGTTCCTGGACGGGATGCGGGCCCCGGCCCCCGGTCCCCTGCCGGGTACGACCGTCACCGTGGAGGCCCTGCGCACGCTGAACGCGCCGAACGATCCGAACGGCCCCGACGACCCGAACGATCCCTGACGACCCGAACGGTCCCTGACGACCCGAACGGTCCCTGACGACCCGAACGGTCCCTGACCGGGATCCGATCACCCCGACAGCCCTCGCGACGGCCGTCCCGTGGACGGGCCGTTCCCTGACGACGCCGTTTTTTCCTCACGAACTCCGAATTTTCCTGTCATGAAGCACCGAAGTCCCGGAGTGGGTACCCCCATGCCTGAAACAGCCTCAACAGCCTCGACAGCGTCAACGACTTCGACAGTCCCGACGGCTTCGGCAGCCCCAGCGGCTCCGGCGTCCTCGAACGCTTCCGGCGTACCGGACGCAGGCCGCTGGAAGGCGCTCGTCTTCATCGCGCTCGCCCAGCTGATGGTCGTCCTGGACGCCACCATCGTGAACATCGCCCTGCCCTCCGCCCAACAGGACCTGGGCATCTCCGACGGCAACCGGCAGTGGGTCGTCACGGCCTACGCCCTCGCCTTCGGCGGACTGCTGCTGTTCGGCGGGCGGATAGCCGACCTGTGGGGCCGCAAGCGGGCGTTCGTGCTCGGACTGGGCGGTTTCGCGGCGGCCTCCGCACTGGGCGGCGCGGCCACCAACGAGGCCATGATGTTCGGCGCGCGCGCCCTGCAGGGCGTGTTCGGCGCGCTGCTCGCGCCGGCCGCGCTGTCCCTGCTCGCGGTGATGTTCACCGACGGCAGGGAGCGCGCCAAGGCGTTCGGCATCTACGGGGCGATCGCCGGCGGCGGCGGCGCCGTCGGCCTGATCCTCGGCGGCTTCCTCACCGAGTACCTGAACTGGCGCTGGACGTTCTTCGTGAACATCCCGTTCGCCGTCGTCGCCGCGCTCGGCGCGTACTTCGTCATCCGTGAGCCGCGGGGCGGCCGCAACCGTTCGCCGCTGGACGTCCCCGGCGTGCTGCTCTCCACCCTCGGCCTGGTCGCCCTCGTCTACGGCTTCACCCGCGCCGAGTCCGAGGGCTGGAGCGACTCGCTGACGATCGGCATGTTTGTCGCGTCGGCCGTCCTGCTCCTGGCGTTCGTCCTGGTCGAGTCCCGGGTCGAGGCGCCGCTGCTGCCCCTGAGGGTGGTCACCGAACGCAACCGCGGCGGGGTCTACCTCTCGCTGGGCCTGGCGATCATCGCGATGTTCGGCCTGTTCCTCTTCCTCACGTACTACCTGCAGATCGTCCAGAACTACTCGCCGGTGAGGACCGGGTTCGCCTTCCTGCCGATGGTCGCGGGCATGATCACGGGTTCCACCCAGATCGGCGCCCGGCTGATGACCCGGGTCCCGCCCCGGCTGCTGATGGGCCCCGGCTTCCTGGTCGCCGCCCTCGGCATGCTGATGCTGACCCGGCTGGAGATCGGCACCTCCTACGCCGCCGTGCTGCTGCCCGGCATGCTGCTGCTCGGCCTCGGCATGGGCACGGCGTTCATGCCGGCCATGTCGCTGGCCACCCTGGGCGTGGAACCCCGGGACTCCGGTGTCGCCTCCGCGATGGTCAACACCTCGCAGCAGGTGGGCGGCGCGATCGGCACGGCCCTGCTGAACACGATCGCGGCCTCGGCCACCACGTCCTACGTCGCCGACCGCATCGGTGGAGCCACGAGCCGGACCCAGCAGCAGCTGCTGCAGCTCGAGGGCATGGTGGAGGGCTACACCAGCGCGATCGGGTTCGCCGTCGGCATCCTCGTCCTCGCCGCGGCCATCGCCCTGACCTTCGTCAACGCCGGCCGCCCGGGGGGCACGGCCCCCGGCTCCTCCGAGGAGGGCGCCAGGGCCGCCGGGGAGGACGTGCCGGTGCCGGTCGTCGCCCACTGACGACCCGCCGCACGGAGGGGGAGGGGACGCCTCGTCCGTGCGGCTTCCAGGGCCTGCCCCGGTTCCGCGCTCAGCGGAGCCAGGGCAGGTCCGCACCCGCTTCGCTGGGCTGCAGGCCCTCGGCGACGATCTCCATGATCTCGCCGAGGGCCTTCTGCTGCTCGGGAGTGAGCCGGTCGAGGAGTGCCTGGCGCACGGCCTCCACGTGACCCGGAGCGTTCCGGCGCAGCACCTCGAAACCCTCGTCCGTCAGCACGGCGAACTGGCCCCGCTTGTCGGACGGGCAGTTCTCGCGACGCGCCCAGCCGCTCTTCTCCAGGCGGGCCACGGCGTGCGAGAGCCGGGAGCGGGTGATCTTCGCCAGCATCGCCAGCTCGGTCATGCGCAGGCGCCGTTCCGGTGCCTCGGCGAGCTTGACCAGCAGGCTGTAGTAGAGGTGCGGCATGCCCGCGTCCCGCTGGAGCTGGCGGTCGAGGTGGTCCTCCAGGAGGGTGCTGGCCTCGATGTACGCGCGCCAGACGCGTTGTTCCTCGGCGCTGAGCCAACGGGGTTCGTCGGTGTCCGCCGGTCCGGGTGCCGAGCCCGGTGCCGCTGTGGAAGTGGGTGCCGTCGTCATGTACTCCACTGTAAAGCCCCTCTTCTTGAATGTTAAACAAAATTGCGCTAGGGTCGGGGCCAGAGGTTGAGGTTTCAAGTAAAAGCTTCCTCCGCCCGCCAGCCGGACCAGATCCGCACCGACCACCGGAAGGAGTCGCAGCCGTGACCGCCGCCACTCAGGAACGCATGCCCGCGCTGTACCTCAGCCATGGCGCCCCGCCCCTGGCCGACGACCCCGTCTGGCCCGGTGAGCTGGCCGCCTGGTCCGCCGGACTGCCCCGCCCGAAGGCGATCCTCGTCGTCTCCGCCCACTGGGAGGAGGCCCCGCTCGCCCTCGGCGCCACCGAGACCGTCCCCCTCGTCTACGACTTCTGGGGCTTCCCCGAGCACTACTACCAGGTGAAGTACGGCGCCCCCGGCGCCCCCGCGCTCGCCGACTCCGTGCGCAAGCTGCTGCGCGCCCCCGGCACCCCGGTCCAGGACGTCCCCGACCGGGGACTGGACCACGGCGCCTACGTCCCGCTGGTCGAGATGTTCCCCGGGGCCGACATCCCGGTGCTCCAGGTCTCCATGCCGACCCTGGACCCGGTGAGGCTCATGGACATCGGACGCAAGCTGGCACCGCTGCGCGACGAGGGCGTGCTGATCATCGGCTCCGGGTTCTTCACCCACAACCTGGCCGCGCTGCGGCAGGGCGGCATCCCCAGGTGGTCGGCCGAGTTCGACGACTGGGGCCAGCGGGCGCTGGACGCCGGCGACGTGGACGGACTCCTCGACTTCACCCGCAAGTCCCCGGCGGGCATGCTCGCCCACCCGCGGACCGAGCACTTCGCACCGCTCTTCGTGACCATGGGCGCGGCGGACGCCGCCGGCGACCTGGACACGCAGAAGTCGGTGATCGACGGATTCTGGCTGGGGCTGGCCAAGCGGTCGGTGCAGTTCGGCTGAGGACGCCGCGCGGGAGACGACGGCCTCCTCCGGGAGCAGACGGCCTCCTCCGGGCGTCGTCGCCCTCTCCCGGGGGCGACGACGCCCGGGAATCGATGACCTTGGGGAGCCGATGGCTTCCGGGGNNCCCCGGAAGCCATCGGCTCCGGCTCTCTCCCGTGCCGGGCCGTGTCCCGGGGGCGGGCCGGATCCGGGGGCCACCTCGCGGTACGTGCCCGGGTGCCGGGATCCGCAGCGCCGGTGCGGCCGCGCGGAAGCCCCGTTCGGCCGGACGGTTGCGGTTGCGGGCGGGGACGGGCGTGCGGGCCGGCCGTGGCAACCATCGGGAGGCGCGGGCCGTCTACAGGGTGGGAGAGCGGCGAAGGGCGGCGTTCCTCAGGGACGAGGGCCGTGGCACCGCACAGGAGGGCCGTCCCGCGCGCGTGCCGGTCGTGCCGACCGGTGAGCGGTCGGACTCCCCTCGGCCCCCGGTCTGACCTGCGCCTTCGCGAGGTCCGGCGACATCTCGGCCCCCTGCGGCCCGACAGGGTACTGCATGATCAGAAAATTCGGGGCCCGGGTGGGGAATTCTGTCCGGATTCCAGTCGTTGTTTCCAACAGATGCCGGGCACCCGAGCAGAGTCCGAAGCAAAGACCGAGACCCTGGACCTGACGTACGTGCCGGGTATCCGCAGAACCACCCGCCGACCTCATCACCGTAAGGGAGCAAGCATGGCAACCCGTGCCGTCGCCCGTCGTAAGTCCGCCTCCGGCGAGACGGCCGACTCGGCAAGCAGTGTTCGCGCCCATCGTGGCGAGATCGCCGACCGTGACCTGGTCGGCATGTATCTCGACGAGATCGCGCGCACACCGCTGCTCGACGCCGCCAAGGAGGTCGAGCTGTCCCAGATCATCGAAGCGGGTGTGTTCGCGCGGCAGATCCTCGACGGCACCGAGGAGAACAAGGTGGGGGCCACCACCGAGGAACTCCAGGCGCTGTACGACGCGAGCGAGCGGGCCAAGGACGTCTTCATCCGCTCCAACCTCCGCCTGGTCGTCGCGGTGGCCCGGCGCTACCCCCGCAGCGGCCTGCCCCTGCTCGACCTGATCCAGGAGGGCAACGCCGGCCTGGTGCGCGCGGTGGAGAAGTTCGACTACCGCAAGGGCTTCAAGTTCTCGACCTACGCCACCTGGTGGATCCGCCAGGCCATCACGCGGTCGATAGCCGACCAGTCCCGCACCATCCGCCTGCCCGTCCACCTGGTGGAGGAGCTGGGCCGGATCCGGCGCGTGCAGCGCGAGTTCAACCGTGAGCACGGGCGGGACCCGGAGCCCGGGGAGATCGCCGCCGAGCTCGGTTCCACCCCGGAGCGGGTGACGGACGTGCTCGACTGGGCCCGTGACCCGGTCTCGCTGAACATGTCGGTGGACGACGAGGGCGAGACCCAGTTCGGCGACCTCCTCGAGGACACGTCGGCGGTGTCGCCGGAGCAGTCGGTGCTGACGCTGCTGCGCAGCGAGGAACTGGACGACCTCATCGGCCGCCTCGACCAGCGCACGGCCTCCATCATCAAGATGCGGTACGGCATCGAGGACGGCAGGGAGCGCACGCTGACGGAGGTCGGCAAGCAGCACGGCCTGACCCGTGAGCGGATCCGCCAGATAGAGAAGCACGCGCTGCTGGAACTGAAGAAGCTGGCCCGCGACACCGGGTTCGACGCGGCGGCGTAGGGTCGGTACGAGGCCGGTGCAGGGCCCCTGGGAGCGCCGAGTGACGAAATACGGCGCAAACATGACGCTCTGACACCGCTTCAATCCCCTGGACCAGGGAACAAGAATGCAGAGCGCGGGAGTTCGGTCCCCGGGACCGGGGGAGGGAAGGTTCCCTCCCCGGAAGATCTCCGGGCCCCGTCCTCCCGGACGGCTCTCCTGAACCACGTCCCGTCGCACCACCCCCCCGGCGCCGGGACTTCCCAAGCCGGGTCCGGCACCCTCCCCCCGGGTGCCGGGCCCGGTTCTCCCCTGTACGGGACAGGAAAGCGGGTCACCCCGAACCTGAACCCCGGGGTGGCCCGCCAGATGGCAGATTCTGCCACATGGGCATACCCTGCCGGGCGTGAGCAGCAGCACCACCCCGCCGCCCCTTCCCGTTCCTCCCGTCTCGCTGACCGAGCGGCGCAAGGCCGAGACCCGGATGGAGGTCGCCCGCGCGGCGGCCGGTCTCTTCGTCCGCCAGGGCCTGAAAGCCACCCGCGCCGAGGACATCGCGCAGGCGGCGGGCATCGCCCCGCGCACCTTCTACCGGTACTTCGCGGCCAAGGAGGAAGCCGTCGCCCCGCTCTACGAGGCCGGCGCCCGGCGCTGGGTGGAAGCGGTGCGGGCGGCGCCGCCCGGGACGCCCGTACCGCGGGCCCTGGAGGACGCCGCGCGGTCCGTGCTGGGACCGGGCGCGGGGGTGCCGTCGGATTCCTCGGCCGAGGTGCGCGCCCTGCTCCGGCTGACCCACTCGACCCCCTCCCTGCACGGGGTGTGGGCGGAGGTCTGCCAGGCGTCGGAACGCGCGCTGGCGGAAGTCCTGGCGGAGCGGGCGCGCACCGGTACGGCCGGCGGTGCGGCGGTTGACAACGATGCCGGGCCTGCCGCCCGCCCGGCACACGCGGACGAAGCGGGCGAAGCGGAGGGCGCGGACGGCGTCGGCGGCACCGGAGCCGCGAGCGGTACGGGCGGTGCGAGCGGTATGGACGGTGCCGGTGTGGGTGACGGGGCCGTCGTGGACGCGCGGTGGCGCTTCGCCGCCGCCGTCGCGGTCGCCGCGGTGCGCGTGGCCGTCGAGGGATGGGCGGCGGGCGACGGTACGGGTGAGGACCTGCCGGGGCCGGCGGAACTGGCCGTGGCCAACCTCGTGGCGCTGCGGGACTTCCCGTGGGACGCCCTGACGAGGGCCTGACGGCCCCCCCGGCACCCGGAGCCGCTCCGGCGGAACGGCCCCGACCGCAGGGGTGGGGGCGCGGCCCGGCCGCCCCCTCGGG
>NZ_LIRG01000336.1 GCF_001419695.1 Streptomyces prasinopilosus | reverse complement strand
CGCCGCGGCCCCGGTGGCCGCGGGCAGCGGGCTGAAGTACTTGTGCGGTACGACGACCACCACCGAGGTGCCGAGCCAGGGCGAGTCGGCGAAGGTGACGCGGATGCCGTAGCGGCGGGCGAGGACGCCGACGACCCGCAGGCCGATGTTCGCGTCCTCGGTGATGCCTCCGATGCCCGCGCCGGGCGCGGTGCCCGCGAGGGCGTGCTCGGCCTCGCGCTTCTTCTCCTCGCTCAGGCCCTTGCCGGAGTCCTGGATCTCGATGCCGACACCGTTCGGGACCTCCTTGCCGGAGACCACCACGGGCTCGGTGGGCGGTGAGTAGCGCGCCGCATTATCCAGCAGGTGGGCGAAGATCAGCGTGAGGTGGTCCACCAGTCCGCCGTCGACGCCGAGTTCCGGCAGCCGGCGCAGCTGGACGCGGTGGAAGTCCTTGATGCGGCCGATGCCGCCGCGCATCACGCTCAGCAGCCGCTGCGGCTCCTGCCACTGCCTGCCCGGCCGGTCCGAACCGCCGAGGACACCCACGCTGGCGGCGAGGCAGTCGGCGGGGCCGATCTCCTGGTCGAGTTCCATCAGGCCCCGGGCGACGGCCGGGAGGCGGCCGTGCTCCCCCTGCATCTCGTGCAGCCGGCCGCGGAGTTTGCTGGTCAGTACGTGGATGCGGTTGCCGATGCTGATGACGGCCTGTTCGGCGGAGGTGGAGCGGTCGAACTCCTCCTCGAGCGCCATCAGGGAGGTCCGCAGCACCTTGCGCAGTTCGGCCTGGAGCTCGGCGCCGGCCCCGGCGCCCCGGTGGACGTCCGGCAGCAGGTCGTCGATCGCGTCACCGGCACGCAGGCGCTCGATCGCCTCGGGCAGCTGCTCGTCGGCGAGCCGGGTCACCGCGGCGAGCTGAAGCGCCAGCCGCTCCTCCATGGCTTCGGCCTGTTCGGTGATCCGGGCCTCGTGCCGCCCGGTCAGTGCGGCCAGTCTCGCTTCGAAGTCCTCCTCCTGCTCCGCGAGCCGCCTTTCCTGGGCGGTGTTCCGCTCGGCGAGGAGCCGTTCGTGCGCGGCGTCCCGCTCGGCGGAGCGTTCCTCCTGGGCCGTGCGCTCGGCGGCGAGATCCCGCTCCAGGCCCGCCACCTGCTCCCGCCGTCGCAGTGATTCCCGCGACTGCTCGTCCCGTGCGGCACGGAGGGCCTCCTCGGCCCGGAACAGCCGGGTACGGGTGCGGAGCAGCAGCCCTGCGCACCACGTGCCGGCCGCGGTGGCGGCGGCGCCGGCGACGGCGACCGTGAGGCGCTCCGAACTCATGAACGTGGCGGCGATCGTCCCGCCGCCCAGGCCCAGGGGCAACAGCCACCAGCCGTACCGGGCGGCGGGGGGCCGCGCCGCCGGTGGCAAAGGGGCGAGTTCCATCTGCATCCTTCGAAGCGACACGATCAGACACGGGGGGTGTGCGAGGAGACCGCACTCATGGGTGCGGATCACGAACCGGTGCAGCGCGATCACTTCAACTCGCGGCGCCTGGAGGGAGCTTATCGGTTCCGACCGCAAAAGGATCAAGTTCGGAAGGCGGTGGACGTGAGGGTTCCGTCACGCTCATGAGGAGAGATGGCGAGAACAAGTGGCTTGATCCATATGGGTAGTTGAACGTGCGAGTGGATTTCCGGGCCGCCTGCGACCGCACCGCGCGGCACGAACCGACCAGATCCGCAAGAACTCGATCGCAATTCAAAGACATATGACGATCAAACATGCCCGCATCCATGCACCCGGGGGTAACTTGCAGTGCGGGAGGCGGCGTTGGGGGCCGGTTCCCGGACGAAGCAGCTGGAGGCGATGGCGTGGCGCGGCACCGACCTGCACCACCGACCCGGTTTCTCCGCATCCGCCAGGACCGGGGGCACACGGTACTGGACTTACGCGGCGAGATCGACATCGTCGCGGAGGTGGAGGTCGTCCCGCACCTGGACGCGGCGACCTCGGACCCGGAGTGCCGCGTCGTGATCGATCTGACCCGGGTCGAATTCCTGGACGCCTCCGGTCTGCGCCTGCTGTACCGCGCCCGGCGGCGGGTCCTGGAGCAGCACGGCAGTCTGCACCTGGTGTGTGCCGACGCGCCGACCCTGCGGGTGCTGCGGATCACCGGCCTGGCCCGGCTGCTGCCCCCGCGGCCGACCCTGGACGCGGTCCTGGACCGGCCCGAGGCCGCCCCGGGCCCGGCGTGACGGTCGTCCGTCGTCCGGCCAGCGGCGCGCCGGCCGCCCCCGGAAGGGGCGCTGCCGCCGAACAGGGCGCCGTCCCGCACGGGCCGGCTCCTCGAACGGTCATGGCGACCGGAAGGCCCGTGCCGCCGGCGCCCGTCCCCGGGCCGCTGCCGTCCGGACACCGCGGGCACCGTCCGGTGCCCCTTTCGTCCGTCGTTTCGACGACTCCTCCGGAACGTCCGGCGCCCGTGCGCCCCGCATGCTCCCGGTGGTGTTCTCCAGGGCTCAACTCCCGTGTCTGTTCGGCGAAGTGGTGGGCATGCGGTCACTAGGAAGGAGGGCTGTCACCATGACGACTCCCATCGGACGCCTCCCGGGGCGCGTGCCGGGCTGGGCGAAGGTGCTCACCGCGGTGGTGGTGGTGCTCGCCGTGCTCTTCGCCGGGATCCGGCTGAGCGTCCTGCCGGGCCTGAAGGACCTGTTCGGCACGGAGACCCGTGACCGCTCCGGCCCCGCGCTGCTGGAGTCCATCCAGGACATCAGCCGGTACGACGCGGCGACGGGCAACTTCCAGGTCGTGGTGGACCTGGAGAAGGACACCAGGTTCCTGCCCGACGCCATCCGCGGCAGCCGCACCCTGTACGTGGGCGCGGGCACCGTCGACGCCTACGTCGACCTCGGAAAGCTCGGCAAGGACGACGTGCGGGTCGACGAGGACCGTACGTCCGCGACCCTGCGGCTGCCGCACGCCCGCCTCGGCACCCCGGCGCTCGACCCCGAGCGTTCCTACGCCGTCTCCAAGGAGCGCGGGCTGCTCGACCGTCTCGGTGACCTCTTCTCGGACAACCCCAACAGCGAACAGGCCGTGCAGAAGCTCGCGGTGCGCCACATCGCAGCCGCGGCGAAGGAGAGCGAACTGATCAGCCGCGCCGAGAGCAACACCACGGGGATGCTCGAAGGCCTGCTGCGCTCCCTGGGGTTCACGAAGGTGGACGTCTCCTACGGCGGCTGACGGCAGCGGTGTCCGCGCCGCTCCGGCGTGACGACGTCGCCCCGGGCGGCCGGCCCCCCCTCTCCCATCCCATCCCATTCATGACAGCAGTTGACGGCCGGAGGACGGAATGACCCGTACAGCCTCACGTTCGCGCTTCGCGCGGCGCCGGAAGCCGGACAGCGTCCCGCCCGGACGCGGGGGCGGCGGGAACGAGCGGCGTCCGCTCCCCCTGCCCCTCCGGCTGCTCGCGATGCTCTGCGCCTTCGCGTTCATGGTCGTCTTCGCGGTGGCGCTGGCCCGGGTCACGCTGCAGCCCTCCCCCGCCTCCGAGGCGCTGATCCACACCAATCTGCGTCCCGGCCGTTCCCTGCAGGCCTATCTGGACCAGCCCGCGCTGCGCGACGCCGTCCGCCAGGTCGGGGGCAACCTCCTGCTGGGCGTGCCCTTCGGCGTCCTCGCCCCGGTGCTGGCCCCGCGCACCCGCGGATTCGTGCAGGTGCTGCTGCTGACCGGGATCGTGATGCTGATGGTGGAGTTCGCCCAGGGCGCGCTGATCACCGGTCGCGCCTTCGACATCGACGACGTCATCCTGAACACCAGCGGGGCGCTGATCGGATACCTCCTGCTGGGGCGCCGGCTCAGCCGGGCCGTGCACGCGCGCAAGCCGAGGGCCGGGGCCGCACCGGAGCCCCGGGCGGAGGCCCGGCCGGTCCCCGAACCGAGGAGTCCGCGCAGGGGCACGGTACGGGGCCGGCTGTGGAGCGGCAGGGCCAAGGGCGGGGACCGGGCCGGGGCGGAGTCCTCCGGAACGAAGACCGGGGCGGAGGCATGACCGGGGCGGCACGCCGGGCAGGACCGGCGTGCCGCCCCGGCACCTATCCTCGCGGGGTCCAGGTGTGCTTGTCCCCGCCGACCCAGCGGACCACGTCCGGGTCGTCGAGATCGTGGACGGTGATCCCGAACGCGGCGGCGGCCAGCAGCACGTCGGTGACGGTCCTGGCCTCGCCGATCACCTCTCCGTCGATCTCCATGATCCGGAACGGCGGTGTCCCGGGCTGCACGCCGAGCACCATGATCCGCGGATGGGTGATGTACAGGCTCGCACTTTCGGTCATGTATATGAGCGTAGAACGCAAATCGGGCAAGCGCGGGTCGCGTGCCGGTGACGGAAGAAAGGGCGGACCGCCCCGCGAGGGCTTCGGGCCGGAGTGACGCGTATCACCGCAAAGCCGGAGTATTCGGCCGCAACATCCGGAACACACCGCCGCCGCCCTCCGTTGAAAGGGACGTGGGTACGGCGGGAACAGCGCCCCCGGGCCTCCCCTTCCGCCCGCAGGGACGATCGTCCGGCTGAAGCCCTGTGGATCCCTCGCCGAAGGGCGACCGCCTTCCGTGCCCACCACCGAGCCGCCCCGGCCGTGATTCCCCCGTCACGGTCGGGGCTTCCTCCTCTCCTGCCGCGGGCCGGGCCGCCGGGCGGAGTCTCCCGCTCGGCGGCCCGGCCCGTCGTACCGGGTCCGCGGTGGGCGTGCGCGCTACGCGGTGGGCTCGTCCGGCACCGGCTGCTCCGGGTCGGCGGAGGCCGAGTGCGGTGCGCCCCGCCGGCCGGTCCCGGCCTCGTCCGTGTCGGGGACGTCGGGCCGCCGCTCCGCGGCCGCGTCCGGACCGGACTCCTCGCCGGCCGCGTCCTCGCCCACGCCCGGAGCCACCTCCCAGGGGTCCTCGCCCTCACCCGCCTGCTGGTCGGGCAGGTCCCGGGGGATGCCCTGGCCGTTCTCACCCGGTCCCTCGTGGCGGTGGTCGGTCACGGCACGCTCCCTTCTTCCGCGGGCTCTCCTCATCCTGCCCGCGCGTGCCCCACGGGTACCGTCGCGGCATCCGGCGAAACGCTCAGCGCGGCGTCCGCTCCCGCAGGGCCCTGCGCCAGGCGGGCGGCGGCGACTCCGGGTCCGGGTCGGGGCGCCGTCCGCCGCGGGCGAAGAAGTCGGCGAGCGGCAGGATCGCGGCGCCGACCGTGACGGCGTCGGGGCCGAGGCTGCCCAGTTCGATCGTCACGTTCTCGGCGGGATGGCGCAGCGCGTACGACAGGGCGTGCTTGCGGACGGCGGGCAGGAAGCGGGCGCCGAGCTGGAGGCCGGCCCAGCCGCCCATGAGGATGCGTTCCGGCTGGAAGAGGTTGATCAGGTCGGACAGGCCGGCGCCCAGGTACTCGGCGGTCTCCTCCAGCACGGCGAGCGCGACCGGGTCGGCGGCGGTGCCGTCCGGAGGGTAGGCGGCGGCGAGCATCGCGGTCAGCGCCGTCTCCTCGTCGGCACCCCGGGGGATCCGGCCGCCCTCCTCCCGCCACCGGGCGAGCAGCGACTCGGCTCCCGCATAGGCCTCCAGGCAGCCGAGCGCACCGCAGCGGCAGCGCCGTCCCCGCACCCGTACGGTCAGGTGCCCCCACTCGACCGCGCGGCCGTGCTCCGCCTCCGGTGTGACGAGGCAGGCACCGACGCCGGAGCCGAAGAGCACGACGAGGGCGTTGCGCGCGCCGCGTCCCGCCCCGAACCACATCTCGGCCTGGCCGAGGGTCCTGGCCCCGTTGTCGATGAAGCGGGGCACTCCGTCGGGCAGGGGCGAGCCGCTGCGCAGCAGGGACTCCAGTGCGACGGCGTCCCACCCGATGGTCTGCCCGTGCACGACGGCGCCCCGGTCGGGGGTGTGCTCGACGATGCCGGGGACGCCGATGCCGACGCCGAGCAGCCGCTCGGGGGCCAGGCCGGCGGTGGCGAGCACCTCGGTGATCCCGGCGTGGATGTGGTCGACGATGACACCGACCTCGTAACGCTGCTGCTCCAGCGGGCGCTCGGCACGGGCGAGTTCGGTGAGCGTCAGGTCGAACAGTTCGACGCGGACCCGGGTCTCGCCGACGTCCACGCCGATCATGTGGCCGCTGGCCGGCGTCACCCGGAGCAGGGTGCGCGGACGGCCGCCGTCGGAGTCGACGCTGCCGGCCTCCTCGACGAGTCCGTCACCGATCAGGTCGGCGACGACGTTGCTCACCGAGCCGGAGCTGAGCCCGGTCGCCGGGCCGAGCTCGAAGCGGCTGAGCGGTCCGTCGAAGTAGAGCCGCTGCAGCACGGCCCCGCGGTTGGCCCGTCTGAGGTCGCGTACCGTGCGTCCGTTCCGCCCCGCCATGTGGCTGCTCCTCCCGAACCCCTGCCCGGCCTGCAACATACCGCCGTGAACCCCCTCGGCGCGACTTCCCCGCACCCTTAGTTAATGTGGTGAACTAAAGCCGTCCGCCCGGACCGTCCGGTCCCGCCCGGAAAACCGCTGGATCGGGTTCCTCCGGGATCTCTACGGTGGGACGGAAACCCGGGTCCTCCCGGTTTCGGCAGGCCGTACGGAAGAACCCCGGAGAACCCCCATGAGACCACTCACCGACCAGGACATACGCGGCTCCTTCGTCAATTGCTCGAAGGGCGAGGCCAAGCGCCTGTTCGTGCCCCGCGACCTCGGGGAGCGGGTCTGGGAGGATCTGGACTTCCTGGGCTGGCGGGATCCGGGGGCTCCCGACCGCACCTATCTGGTCGCCGAGCGGGCGGACCGGGGCCGCCTGGTCGGCGTGGCCCTGCGGTTCCAGCCCGCGCGGCGCGGTCTGCTGCAGCGCAGCATGTGCTCGCTGTGCCTGACGACGCATCCGCGCGGGGGCGTCTCCCTGATGACCGCGCGCCGGGCGGGTGCGGCCGGGCGCGAGGGCAATTCGGTGGGCGCCTACATGTGCGCCGACCTCGCGTGCTCCCTCTACCTGCGGGGCAGGAAGGTGCCGGAGTCGGGAATGCGGATCGAGGAGACCCTCACGCTCGACGAGCAGGTCGCCCGCACCCTGGGCAACCTGTACGCCTTCCTCGACAAGGTGTGACGTCGCGGGGGCCCGGCCGGGCCCCCGGATGTGCGGGCCTCTCCCGGAGGTCCCCCGTGTCACCGTGTCCCCCGCACGACTGCGGAACCTCCCGAAGACGTTCGACGCTTCCGGTGAGCGGGAACCGTCGAAGGATGCAAGAGGTACGTGAGTGGTCGGCGCAGGTCAGAGAGTTCGTGAAACGGCACCGTGATCCGGAGATCGTGCAGATGCTCCGCTCGACGGCCGCGGCGACGGTCTCGTACGTCATCGCGTTGCGGCTCAGTCCGGAGGCCGCCCCGCTCACCGCGCCGCTGACGGCGCTGCTCGTCGTCCAGGTCACGCTGTACTCCACGCTCACCACCGGCTTCCGCCGGGTGAACTCGGTGGTGACCGGGGTGGTCGTCGCCATCCTCTTCAGCCTCCTGGTGGGTCTGACCTGGTGGAGTCTGGGGCTGGTGATCCTGGCCTCGCTGTTCGTCGGGCGCCTCGTGCGCGTGCACGAGTTCGTGCCCGAGGTGGCGATCAGCGCGATGCTGGTGCTCGGTGTGACCTCGGTCGGGGACATGGCCTGGGCGCGCATCCTGGAGACGCTGATCGGTGCCGTGGTCGGCCTCTCGTTCAATCTGCTCCTGGCCCCGCCGGTGTGGGTGGAGGAGGCCGGTGAGTCGATCGAGGGGCTGGCCCGGCGGGTGCGGCAGCTGATGCTCCGCCTGGGAGAACAGGCGTCGGGGCAGCCGGCCCACCACGAGGCAGCGGCGCGGCTGCACGAGGCGCGCCGGCTCGATCACGACATCTCCGAGGTGGACGCGGATCTCCGGCAGGCGGAGGACAGCCTGCGGCTCAACCCGCGCGTGCGCGAGGGCCTGCTGCACCGGGTCGTGCTGCGCACCGGGCTGGACACCCTGGAGATCTGCACCGTCGTCCTGCGGGTGCTGGCGCGCACCTTCACCGACCTCGCGAAGGAACGCGAGCCGGGGCCCCTGTTCCCGCCCACGGCGGGCGCCCTCGTCGAGCAGCTGCTGTCCGAGATCTCCGACGCGGTGGTCAGCTTCGCGGTGCTGGTCACCGCGAGCGTCAGTGAGAGCGCGGAGTCCGCGGAGGAGCGGCTCACCGCCGAACTGCGGCAGGCCGCCACCACGCGCGACCGGCTGGCCCGGCTGCTGCTGGAGACGGTGCGCGCGGACGCCCGGCAGTGGCAGCTCTACGGTGCGCTGCTGACCGAGACCGACCGCATCCTGGACGAGATGAACACCGAGCACCGGTCGCAGCGCCTGATGGAGGAACTGGACCGGCACACCCGCGAGCAGCGGGAGCGCATGCCCCGGATCACGCGGACCCGGGACCGGCTGCGCGTTCCCGGCCGGCTGCGCCGGAACCGGCGGGGCCCCGCCGGGCGTTCTCGGTGAGGGAGACCGGCGGCGGGCACGCCGCCGGCCACGAGCACACGAAGGGGGCGCGCGGATGACCGGAACCGACGTGCGGATCGACGGGAACACCCTGCGGCTGCCGGGCGGGGCGGCGGTGCGGTTCATCCGCACCCTGCGGCTGCCGGAGACGGGCACGCACGCGCTGCCCCCGGGCCTGGGCGAGTTCCCGCTGCGGCGGGTCGCGGACCACGCGGACTCGGTGCCCGAGGCCTGGCGGGCGCGCGGCGGGGTGATGCTGCCGGTGTATCTGCGGGAGGCGCTGTGGCTGAGCTTCGCGGGTACGCAGGAGCCGGCCGCGCTGCAGGTGGGGGTCGGCAAGGTGTGCGCGGTCTCGGGCCGCCCGTGGAGCGGCCGGCTGTCCCGCTCGCCGCAGAACTACGTGGTGCTGCCCCGGCAGCGCTGGCTGGACGGCATCAACTCCGGCGAGGGCACGGTCCGCCAGTTCGTGGCCGTGCCGCTGGGGCTGGGCGCGACGGTGGAGGGCCAGGTCACCGGCGAGGAGGTGTGGGGCGGCGTCCAGCTGCAGTCCTTCCCGCTCGGCGCGGACGCGCTGGCCCGGTGGCGCCGGGCGGAGCGGGAGCGGCTGGAGCGGCAGCGGGCGGAACTGGCCGCCCGGCCGCCGGCCCGCACCACGGGGTACGGCGCCATGGCCGCGCCGCCCGCGCCGGGCGCGGCCCCCGCGGGGCTCCGCGGCGCGTCCCGGCCCGCCGCCGCGATGGGTCTCGGTGTCGGCGGCTCCATGCGGCAGGAGGTCTACCGGGACGACCGGCCGCTGACGGACTGGGCCGAGGAGCCGTCGGGGCGGGTGTTCGTCCACCTGGTGACGCCTCCCGAGTGGCGGCGCATCACGGGCGAGGCGCCGCCTCCCTCCCCGGTGGACCGGGCCGCCTACACCCGGGCGGGGCTGCCCTGGTTCGACTACTACGACCAGGACGCGCAGGACCTCGGCCCGGCCGGTCCGCTCCGGTCGGTGAAGCCGGTCGGCGACTGGCTCGGGGACGACCACGAGCCCTGGCAGCCGCCGTCGCCGCACCAGGTGAAGCAGCTCGGGGACGCGCCGGGCAAGCCGGTGGAGGACGGGGACTGGTAGCCGCCGGGCGTCGGGCCGTGCGGGCGGCGCCGTCAGCCGTCGCCGTCGGCGCGTTGCCGTTGCAGCGGGCGGGGGCAGGTGAGCGCGTTCGCCTGGGAGAGGAGGACGTGCATGCGCTCGGTGAGCTGGCCGAGGTCGTCGGCGGGCCGGTGGAAGGGCAGCCGTACGTCGCCGCTCGTGCGGACGCGTTCGACGCGCAGGGTGAGCCCGTGCCGGTCGACGGCGAGCGGCTGGACGCGGACCGCGCCGTGCAGGCCGGCCGGCTCGACCAGCCGGGTCAGCCGCTCGACCGCGTCGCCGTGCCGGTCGGCGAGGTGGGTGAGCAGCCGGGCCTCCGCGGTGGCCAGCGGATCGGGCCGGGCCGCGGCGAACTCGTCCGGGTCGACGACGACGGCTCCGGACTCCCGCCGCAGCACCACCCGCGTCGGGCGGAAGGCGAGGTGGTCGTCCCCGGTGGTGAACCAGCCGGCGAGCCACAGCCGGGCGCGGATCCGCTTCCGCACCGGGACGGGGGCGACGTCGGCGAACTCCAGTACGGCGGACGGCTCGCCGCGGGGCGCGCAGATCGCGGCGGTGAGCAGCGCGCTGTCCTCGGGCACCCGCAGCAGGATGCGGCCGTCGTCGGCCACACCGTGCGCGCCGACGAACTCCTCGCGCGAGCCCTCCGCGGTCACCGCGCAGGACCATGCGGCGGCGAGGACGGAGCGGGCCCGCTCCGCCGCGCCGGGTCCGGCCGTCCAGCCGTGCGTGTCGTCACCCATCCTCGAACCTCCTATTAGGTAAGCCTTGCCTAACTTAGCGAAGATCGAGGCGTACGCCAAGCGGATCACGTGACCTTCGTGCGGTCCTTCAGGACGCGAGGACGCCGAGCAGGGCGCGTGCGCACAGGTCGCGCACCTGTTCCCGGCTCAGCTCGGAACCGCGCAGCCACTCCAGGCACACCGCGGTGGTGAAGGCCAGCCAGCCGCGCACGGCGAGGCGCGCGTCCGGTCGCCGCCCGAGCACCGGACCGAACTCGGGGTCCCCGGCCAGCGCCGCCAGGATCTGCCGCTCCTGCGCGGCCAGGGCCCGGTGGTAGACCCGGCGCACCGCCGGGTCCCCCGCCGCCTCGGCACGGTGGAAGGCGCGGTAACCGTGCGCGTGCGCCGCCACGTACCCCAGGTACGCGTCGAGCCCCGACGCCAGCTGCTCCCGCACGGGAGCGCCGGGGACCGCCGCGGTCATCCGCAGCATCCGGTCGCTCTCGCGCTGCACCACCGCCGCGAAGAAGTCCCGCTTGGTGGGGAAGTAGTGGTAGAGCAGGCCCCGGGAGACCCCGGCGATCCCGGTCACCCGCTCGATCCACACGTCGTCGTACGGACTCTCCGAGAACAGCCGCGCGCCGATCGACAGGAGCTGCTCGCGACGCTCCTCGGTGCTGAGCCGGCGCCGCGCGCGCCCGCCCTCGTTCGCGGCCATTCCCGCACCTTACTTGACGCCGGTTCAGCAACCGGAACAGACTGGACGGGCGTATTGAACCCGCGTACAACACGGGTTCCGCGGGCACGCACCGCGTCGCAGTCGCTTGCCGGACCGGAGGGGATCGCATGGCGGAGACGACGGCACCGACCGTGCTGCCGAGGGGATTTCGCGGTGCGCAGGAGGGCTGGCCCGAACTCCACCGCATCCCGCGCCCTCCCTACCGGGTCCCGCTCGCCGGTGACGTCATCGGCTCGAGCAAGGACACCCCGGTGCAGGACTCGATGCGGCTCGCCCGCCGGCTGGGACCGATCTTCCGGCGGAACGCCTTCGGCAAGGAGTTCGTGCTGGTGGCGGGTGCGGACCTGGCGGCCGATCTGGCCGACGAGGCACGCTTCGCCAAGCACGTGGGCCTGGGCGTGGCCAATCTGCGGCAGCTCGCGGGCGACGGCCTGTTCACCGCGTACAACCACGAGCCCAACTGGCAGCTCGCCCACGACGTGCTCGCCCCCGGCTTCAGCCGGGAGGCCATGGCGGGCTACCACACGATGATGCTGGCCGTGGCGGAGCGGCTGACCGGTCACTGGGACCGCGCGGCCGGGGCGGGCCGGGCGGTGGACGTGCCCGGCGACATGACCAAGCTGACGCTGGAGACGATCGCGCGCACCGGGTTCGGGCACGACTTCGGGTCGTTCGAACGGTCCCGGCCGCACCCCTTCGTCACCGCGATGATCGGCACGCTCGATTACGCGCAGCGGCTCAACGCGGTTCCCGCGCCGCTGGCCCCGCTCCTGCTGCGGAGGGCGGGCCGGCGCAACGCCGCCGACATCGGCCGTCTCCACCGGATCGTCGACGAGGTGGTCCGGATCCGGCGTGCGGACGGCGGCGGGGAGGGCGACCTGCTCGACCGGATGCTGGACACCGCGCACCCCGACTCCGGTGAGCGGTTGTCGCCCGAGAACGTCCGCCGACAGGTCATCACCTTCCTGATCGCGGGTCACGAGACCACTTCGGGCGCGCTCTCCTTCGCCCTGCACTTCCTCTCCCTGAACCCCGGGGTCGCGGACCGCGCCCGCGCCGAAGTGGACCGGGTCTGGGGCGGCTCGGCCGCGCCGGGCTACGAGCAGGTGGCCAAGCTGCGGTACGTGCGCCGGGTGCTCGACGAGTCGCTGCGGCTGTGGCCCACCGCGCCCGCCTACGCCCGGGAGGCCCGTGCGGACACCGTGCTGGCCGGGGAGCACCCGATGCGGCGGGGGGCGTGGACGATGGTGCTGACGCCGATGCTGCACCGGGACCCCGCGGTGTGGGGCCCGGACCCCGAGCGGTTCGACCCGGACCGTTTCGACGCGCCGGCCGTGCGGTCCCGTCCCCCGCACACCTACAAGCCGTTCGGCACGGGGGCGCGGGCCTGCATCGGACGGCAGTTCGCGCTGCACGAGGCGACGCTGGTGCTCGGGCTCCTGCTGCGCCGCTACGAGTTGCGGCCCGATCCCGGTTACCGGCTGCGGGTGACCGAGCGGCTGACGCTGATGCCGGAGGGACTGCGGCTCCGCCCGGAACGGCGGCCGGCGCCGGCGCCGGCACCGGCCGGGCCCTCGGCGGATTAGGTCCTGGAGCCGGCCGGCCGGGGGCGGGCCGACGTCCCGGTCAGCACGGGGCGTCCGGAGCGCCCGGCGCGTTCGGGGCCCTTGGCGGCCTCCCGCAGACCGTGGCCCGGGTGCGGTGGCCGCCGGGCCCGCCCGGCGCGCGACCGGTCTCCGTCCGGTTCGGGCTCCCGCCCGCGGCCCGGGCCGCCGTCCTCACCGCCCGTGGGACGGGGCCCGTCCTGCGGGCGTCGGGCGTCCCGTCCGGCGCCTGCGGGGCGGGAAGGACGTCCCGGCCCGGGTGGCGCGATCGCCCGGCCCGGCGGGGGCGGCCGTCGGGCCCGGCGTCACCCGGATCCGCCGGTCCGGTGTCAGGCTCCCGCCGTCCAGTGGACGGGACGGGTGAGCGTCCCCGGCAGGGTGGTGCCGGCGCTTCCCCGGGCCGCGTTCAGCTGGGGCTGGGTGAGGAAGAACGCCCCGGTGAGATCGGCGTCCGTCAGGTCGGTGTCGCGCAGGTCGGCGCCGATCAGGTCCGCGCCCCGCAGGTCGGCGCCGGTGAGGTCGGCCGCGATGAGGTAGGCGCCGCGCAGACTCACTCCGCGCAGGTCGGCCCCCCTGAGGCGGGCGCCCATGAGATCGGCGCCCCGGCGGTCCTTCCGCCGCCCGCGTGCCCCGGACCGGGCCAGTTCGCTGGCCTTCAGCAGCAGCGCGTCGACGTCCTGCCGGTGCGCGCCCACGTCCAGCTCCCCCAGGTCCTGCGGGGTGCCCCGGGTGAGCCGCTCCGTCGTCTCCCGCACACGGCGCAGGTCCGCGTGCAGGGGGCGGGCCGCGGGCAGGGCGAGCGCCTCGGTCAGGTACCACAGCAGCTCGTGCAGCTGCCGGACGACCGGGAAGACGTCGAACATGCTGCGGGCCCGCTCCGGTGGCAGGGCACGCCAGTCCTCTCCGCCGAAGGTGACCTGGGAGACCTTCTGCCCGGCGCCGAAGCAGTCGTACACCGTGCAGCCGCTGAACCCCTCCTGCCTCAGCCGTGCGTGGATGCCGCAGCGGTGGTCCTCGCGCAGGTTCCGGCAGGGCCGGCCGGCCGGCTTGTCCACCGCGAAGGCGGTGGAGGCGGCGAACGGCAGGGCGACGCAGCACAGTCCGAAACAGCGCGCGCAGTCACCGCTCAGTCCGGAGCGGCCGGTTCTCGGTTCCGACATGCGGTTCAGGATACGGAGTGCGGGGCGGGCGCCGGACGCCGGACCGTGCCGCCGTCGGCCGTCACCGGGAGAACAGCTCGAAGGCGACCGCGGGCCGGCCGCCGAACCGCTCGCCCGTCTCCCGGGCGTTCTCCGTGAGGAAGTCGCGCACGTACTCCTCGGGGTCCCGGTCGGTCAGCGCCTCGATGTAGGCGCGGTGCTCCAGCAGCGAGCGCACCGCCCTGTCCAGGCCGTCCGTCGCGTCCACGGCGTGGGTGGGGGCGCTGGAGCCCGCCACCGCGACCCAGCGGACGCCGTTCCAGGGTTCGAGGCCCTGCCCGGTCAGTTCCGGGAAGATCCACCGGTTGCCGGCGTCACCGGCCGCGTCGAGCACCGCGCGTCCGACGGCCACGTGGTCCGGGGTGTTCCAGAGGGTGCCGTCCCAGGTGTCGCGGTGGTTCAGGGTGATCACCAGCTCGGGGCGGTGGCGGCGGACGGCGGCGGCGATGTCCCGGCGCAGGGCGGTGCCGTACTCGACGACGCCGTCCCGGTGGTCCAGGAACTCCACCGTCGACACGCCGACCACGGCGGCGCTCGCCCGTTGCTCCCGTTCCCGGAGCGGACCGCACTCGGCGGGGGCCAGGGTGTCGATGCCCGCCTCGCCGCGGGTCGCCAGCACGTAGGCGACCTCGCGGCCGGCGTCGGTCCAGGAGGCGATCGCCGCCGAGCAGCCGTACTCCAGGTCGTCGGGATGGGCGACGACGGCCAGCGCGCGCTGCCAGTCGTCGGGCATGGGGGCGAGTCGAGCGGGTGTCACCTCGGTCATGTCCGCAGGCTAACCGCCGCCCCCGGCGACGTCCCGGGACGCGGCACGGCGTGTGTGCCGCACACGGCGCGCGGCACACACGGCGCGGGGGCTCACACTTCGTCGCGGGCCATCGCCAGCAGCCGGTCCAGGACGCGGGGGCCGCCCGCGCGGACGCCGTCGTGCTCGAACTCGTCGGTGACCCAGGTGCGCAGGCCGCGGATCGCCCGGGCGGTGCGCAGCGAGTGGTCCGTGTCGACGTACATGTCGTCGTGGTAGACGGCGGCCACGGCCGGGACCTCGTTGGCGGCGAGGCGGGCCGGGTCGTACAGGGGGGTCCAGTCGGTGCGGGCGGCGAGCAGGTCGGCGGTCTCGCGCAGCGGGCGCAGCGCGGGGTCGCAGTCGAACATCCAGGGGTGCACGGACTCCCCGGTGAACAGCAGCGGTCCGTCGCCCGCGAGGGCCTTCGCCGCGTCGAACCGCGGGAACTCGGCCCGCACCCGTTCGGCCGACCAGGCGGTGGGCCGGGCGTCCTGGCCGTAGATCGGCTCGTGGATGAGGGCGTACAGGGGGTGGCCCGCGTACGAGAGCAGGGCCTGGACCTGCTCCTGGAACGCGTCGGAGAGCGCCGGGCCCGCCGGGGTGGGGACGAAGGCGTCCTCCAGGAGGTGGTGCAGCTGGTGGCTGCCGTCGCCGGTGCCCAGCACACGGCCCAGGGACTGGA
Source organism: Streptomyces prasinopilosus (assembly GCF_001419695.1). Taxonomy (GTDB): domain Bacteria; phylum Actinomycetota; class Actinomycetes; order Streptomycetales; family Streptomycetaceae; genus Streptomyces; species Streptomyces prasinopilosus. The sequence goes on along the minus strand of NZ_LIRG01000336.1, from coordinate 976 downwards.
ACGCCTCCACGGTGAACCGGTAGCCGTTCGGGAGGACGACCTCGTGCTCGAGGAGGTGCCCGGCGATGCGGCGGGCGCGTTCGACGTCCTGCGGGTAGCGGGCGTAGTGGGCGGCGACCTTGCGCTCGATGCGCGGGTAGGCGGCCCGGTAGACGTCGTCGGCGTGGGCGTCCAGGGAGGGCAGGCCGCCCGTGATCACGGCGGTGTCGAGGCCCTCGGGCGCGGTGGAGAGGTAGGCGACGGTGCAGAATCCGCCGAAGCTCTGGCCGAGGACGGTCCAGGGGGCGCCGCCGGTGACCCGCGGGCGGATCGCCTCGCAGTCGCGGACGATCGCGTCGGCGCGGAAGTGGGCCAGGTAGTCGGCCTGCTCGGCGGGGCCGCCGCGCAGCGGGAGCGTCTGCCGGTTGGCGGGGGTGGAGCTGCCGGTGCCGCGCTGGTCGAGCAGCAGGACGCGGTACTCCTTCAGGGCCCGGCCGAGCCAGGACGGCTTCCCGACGAACCGGTTCGCCCCGAATCCGGGGCCGCCCTGGAGGTACAGCAGCCAGGGCAGTTCCCGGTCCACCAGGTCTCCGGCGACGACCTCCCGTGCGTACAGCTCGATCGTCTCTCCCGAGGGCGCGTCGTGGTCGAGGGGGACGGTGAAGCGGCGGTCGGTGAGGACCACGCCGGGCTGGCGGTAGCTGAGGGACAAGGAGGGCTCCCGGGACGAACGGACGGTCGGACCGCGACCCAGTTCAGCACACGGCCGTCCGGCGCCCGGCCCCGGGATCACGGCCTGTGTCCGGGATCCGCCGGTCAGCGGGCCGCCAGGCTGGAGCGCCGGACGACGAGTTCCGGGCGCAGCACGACCCTGCGGTGTTCGTGGGGCGTGGTCCCGGCCTCCGTCTCCTCGAGCAGCAGTTCCGCCGCCAGTGCGCCCATCGTGACGGCGGGCTGGCGTACGGAGGTGAGGGGGACGGCCGCCGCGGCGGCGAAC
>NZ_LIRG01000335.1 GCF_001419695.1 Streptomyces prasinopilosus | reverse complement strand
CGGCTCCGGCTTCCCGGCCGCCGATGATGAGGAGCCCGGTATGCGGGCTATCGTCGGCCTGGGCATGCCCGGTCAGCTCGGTGCACAGGGTCTCGGGGTACTCGCGGTGGCGTGCTCCACACAGGGGGCCGGTCATGCGGATGTCCTTCCGGTCTTCGAGGGGTTGGGTCGGGCGTGGGCGCGTCGGGGCCGGCCGTGGCGTATGCGACGCACTCCGGCCTCCACGGCCAGGGCGAGCGTGACGGCGATGACCGTGCAGACGATGACCGCGCCCGGCGACAGAACCCGGGCGCGGGTGAGGGTGAGCCATGCCCAGGCGGTGGCGAGGGCTGTGCAGCCGACGAGGACGGCTTGGGCGAGGAGCGGGGGTATGCGGGGCATCAGCCCTCCCGGGCGGTGATCGGTCTTACCCGCCGGTGGCGGTGTCTAAGATGTCCGTTTCACTGGGTTACTCGGAGTGCCGGTAACCGGAGTTCGCGCCCGCCGGCACCACGATGTCGTCCAGCGACAGCAGCCCCAGGCGAAGCGCCACCGTGACCGCCTGCGTGCGATCCCTCACTCGCAACTTCCGGTACGCCACCTGCAACTGGGTCTTGATGGTCTCCTCGCTGACGCCCAGGCGGTGAGCGATGACCCGGTTGGTGCTGCCGTTCGCGGCGAGGCGGAGGATGTCGATCTGGCGTCGGGTGATGTGCGCGCGGGGCTCGAGGGGGCGTTGGACGAGGTGCCGGGCCCTGTGTGGGGTCGGGGCGGGCCCGCCACCGCTGGTGGTCGGGCCCGGTCGTGAGGGTGCCGTGGTCACGGGCGTACCGCCCGCCGGTACACGGCCAGCAGCCGCTCCATCGCCTCCACATGCTCCAAGGCCTCCGCCATACGGCCCGCCTTGGTGAATTCGTGCACGTAGGCGGCCTGTTGACGGATGGCGGTCATGTAGATGTGCGGGGACTCGTCCGCGGAGGCGGTGTCGGCCTTGGACGGGATGGACGGCTCCTGGGCGGTGGGCGCGGGCAGCACGGCCATCACCGCGTTGGCGAGCGCGTCCACGTCATAGGCGCACAGGGCGCAGCGGGCGTCGTAGCGGTGCTGCCGGTGGTCGGCCTTCCCTTCGTAGTCCGTGCGTCGGGTGGTCAGCAGGGCCTCGGCGATGTGGTCGCGGAGTGCGGTTTGGTCGGTGGCGGGCGCCTGTCCAGCAGCCGAGGCGGGCTCGCGCACCTCGATCGTCAGCGGCGCATTCAGGTACCGGAAAGCGGCTTGGATCGTGCTGACGGGGTGGTCGGCGATGTGGCGGGCGAGAGCCCACGCGGTCGGGTTGTCCGGCTCCGTGAGGTCGTCGGCGGTCTGGTCGGTCATCGGGTTCCTTTCGGGCTGCCCGGGGCGGGACAGCCGGGAGGGGTGGTCAGGCGGAGGCGACGTAGCGGTAGCCGGTGCTGGTCGGCCGGAAGCGGTCCAGGCGGATGCGGGTACGACGGCCGGGCTTGGCCCCGTTGTGGCCGACGCTGCGCGGCTGGTGAAGTTCGACGACGGCATGGGTGTCGCCGATCTCGACGATGCGGACCTTGCGGCCATAGCCGCGGGGGTCGTTGTCCTGCCAGATCTGGCCGACGGCAGGAGTCGGGGAGTCGGTCACGGTGTCCTCCGGGTGGAGTCGGCGCGGTGCGGAGTCAGGGTGCGGAGGGTGCGGGCGAGGATCCGCGGGGCGAGCTTGAGGACGGCCAGCGGATACAGCACGAACGCGGCCATCAGGCGGCGAGCGGCAGGGTGGTGCGGGCGACGGCGGTGAGCTCCCGGTAGGCGGCGATCGCCTGGAGGGTGACGACGGAGTTACCGGCCCGCTTGATCTGCTGCGGGCGCGGCATGTCGACATGGCTGGTGATCAGGCCCTCGTCGAGGCCCATGACCCACTCGGTGAACTCCGGGGCCATGCGCAGGTTGCCGCCCGTGCCCGGGGCGGTCGGCGCGGGCGCGGGCCGGCCGAGGACCCGCTCCCAGCGGCGGATCGCGGGCCCGTAGTCGTGACCGAGTTTGGGCGCCCGCCAGTTCTCGTCCAGCCTGACGGCGATGCCGGGCAGGTAGTAGTTCCCCTTGCCGTCGCGCTGGTTGGGTCCGCCGTTCGGTCCGTCGGAGGCCTTCGGAGTGGGCAACAGCCGGGCCACGGACTCCACCGTCGGGGCGGGCGCCGGGACCTCCACCGTGGCGCCGACGCCGGGCACGGCGTAGCCGAACCAGCGAGGCCTGCCGTGCGGGGCGCCGACCGACGAGGCGTGCGTGATCGTCCAGTACAGGTCGTAGCCGCGCCGGTTGAGGTGATCGGAGACGACATCGAGGCCGCGGCGCTTCAACGCGGCAACGTTCTCCAGGAACACCTCGTCGGGCCCGATGGCGTCGATGGCGGCGTACACGCTGCGCCACAATCCGGAGCGGGGGTCGTCGAGGCCGAGGCGGTGGCCGTTGTTGCTGATGCCCTGGCAGGGCCAGCCCGCGATCACCTTCCGCAGCCACGGATACCGGTGGACCAGGGCCGGCCAGTCGACGAGGTCGATACCGCCGAGGTTCTCTACCCCGGGCAGCAGACGGGCCATCACCTGGGCGGCGTAGGGGTCCTTCTCGGCGTACACGGCCGTCTCGCAGCCGGTGAGCTGGTGGACGGCCTTGTCGAGTGCTTCGACGCCCGAGCAGAGGCTCAGGGCGGCGTCGGGATGGGTCACAGTCGGGCTCCTTCGGTCGTGGAGCGGACCCGGGCGGCCGGGTCGCTGAGGCGGGCGAGGAGTGCGTCGGCGGCTTCGAGGTGGTGGGCGGCGTGCTCGTCGCGCAGCTGGTCGAGGGGCTGGCCGTCGTAGACGCGGGCGAGGACGTCAGCTACGTCTTCACGGGTCAGGTCGGCCATGGCGGGGCTCCTACTGCTGGTAGTGGTCGGACGGGTCGTCGGCGGGTCCGTCGTGGCTGGTGCAGCCGGGGGCGTGGATGTTGGCGGCCACCTCTTCGGGAGTGGCGCCGCAGTCGCAGGACGGCACGTCAGGCCTCGACGATCGCGTCGGAGAAGTCCAGGAACATCCGGTTGTCGAGGGCGGTCCGCAGGGCGTTCATTCGGCGACGGATGATGGCCGGGGTGAGCTCGATGCGCTGCCCGTTCGGGAGCTTGTCGTTGATGGTGAGGGCGATCCTGTCGTCGTCGAGGATCGTGGCGTCCGTGAAGCCGGGGGTGTTCCGCTGCCACCACTTCAGAGAGCGGGGGAAGCCGGGTGCTCCGCGACGGGCGAGGTCCTGGTCGAGTCGGATCTTGGACTGGTCGATGACGATCCGGTGCATGAATGTCCCCGTCGATAGGCGTGGTGGGGTTTGGATGTGTTCACTGTACCGTTCTATGCATGGCAATGCAATGCATAGAACGGGATGCGGTGCCCCGGGCACACGAGAAGGGGCCCGACCCGAAGGCCAGACCCCTACGCGCGCCACACTCAGCTCAGAACGGCGGCTCGTCCGAGTAACCACCCCCGGAGCCCCCGCCCCAGCTCCCCGCGGCCTGTCCGCCACCAGCCGGCGACGGCTGCGTCCACGGGTCCTCCATCCCCTCCCGCGACGACGCCTGCTGCGCCGCCCGGTACGCGTCCTGCCTTCCCTGCCCCGAGCCGCCCGCCTTCTCCACCCGGGCCGTCGCGAACCGCAGAGACGGACCGATCGAATCGACCAACAGCGACGGCGCCGACCGCTTCTCCCCCTCCCTCGTCTCCCACTTCTCCGTCCGCAACCGGCCCGACACCACCACCTCCATCCCCTTCTCCAGGGAGTCGGCGAGGTTCTGGGCGTACTGCCCGAACACCTTCCCGTCGATGAAGAACGAATCGGCGTCGACCCACTGGCCGGCGTCGTCCTTCTTCCTGGAATTGAACGCCAGGCGCACCTTCACAACCGCCGTGCCCTGCGCACTGAAGCGCAGCTCAGGCGCGTCGATCAGCCGTGCGGTTCCGTTCAGCGTCGGCAGACTCATGCCGCTTCTCCCATCTCGTTCTTCTTCAGGTCTCGTTCACGCGGCACGTACACGCGCCGCCACACACGCCGGCCCTCAGCCCGCGCCTTCTGCTTGATCCGCTCCCACTGCCGCTCCGCGGCCTCAGGCGTCATGTCCAACCGAGCAGCGATCTCCGCCGTGGTGTCGTTCGTCCACTCGAAGAGATGGGCCAGGACTTCCGCGCGGTCGTCACGGCCGAGGATGACGGCTTCACCCATCAGCCACCTGGCCGCCAGGTTCCCGCCCTCCGACACGACCGGCTCCACGGCGTCCGTCTGCGGCATCGCCCGCGGGTCGTCAATCGTGTCGTCATCCCACGCAAGCGGCCCGTACCAGCCGCTGCGCTCAGCAGCACGTCGCGTCCGGTCGGCTACCCAGCCCTTCACGCCGTGATCGCACGGGTCAGCGTTCCACCACTCGCCGTACACGTCCCGGACAGCGCGAGCCACACGAGCCGTCACCCTGTCGGAGTTCGAAACCTTCTGGAAGTACCTCAGCCCCATGCCGATCTTCCCGGCTATGGCGATCAGGTTGAACCCGTGCACTTGAAGTGCCTCGATACGGCGCCGCGTACCGGTCGGATCGATCCGTGCCGAGTCGGGGAAGTCGTCCAGCTTCGGCCAGTACGCGAGAAGCATCTCAGCCGTTTCCGTGCGCACCTCCTTCCCCGGGCCGCTCCCCTCCGACCCCCACAGCAGGTGATCCAGGTGGTGCGCGGACATTCCGAAGTGTTCCTCGAGCGCCCAGAGCGGCATGCCTGCCGCGCGAATCTTGTTCACGTGGTCACGCACCGGTCCGGCAGGCACGAACGGCTGCCACTGCCCGGCTTCGATTAGCTGCCGGCGACGTGCCTTCCACCGCGAATGGGCGATCCTTTGTGCGTAGGAAGTCGTGGACGTCATGCCGCCTTCACCACCTCGATGCCAGCCGCGGCACGCTCCGACTGGAAGAACCTCAACGCCTTCGACACCGCCGACCGGCCCACACCCAACTCGTCCGCGATCATCCGATGCGTGGCCTTCTCCGCCACACGCCGCTCGATGAACTCCTGCGCGTCGATGCACCGCTCGTAGGACCGGGCCCGAACGTCCGCCCGGTCCCGCAGCAGCTCCTGCCGCTCCCCCTCCGTGAGACCACCCCAGATCCCGTTCAGCTGCCCCGCGGCGAGCGCCCACTCCAGGCACTCCCGCCGCACGGGGCACTGGCCGCAGATCGTCTTGGCTTCCCGAATCTGGGCGATCCATCCGACGCTGTGCCCGACGGGGAACCACAGGTCCGGATCGTCGTGGGCGCGGCACTCGGCGTCGTCGCGCCAGTTGCCGGTGTCGGCGGGCGCGGCGGGCTTCGTGAGGCGGCGGGTGTTGGTGCTGGTGATGGTCATCGGGTGGCTCCGGGAAGGGTGTAGAGGCGGATGATCGCGCCGGGCTCGGGGAGGGCTTCGGGGTGTTCGCCGGGGAAGACCTTTCGGGCATGGACGTCGATAATTCGGGAGTCGTCGGCCACGGCCTGGGCGTCGGCGATGCCGTCGAAGGTGGAGCGGAGAAGCTTGTCGATGTCTCCGCTGTCCCGGGTGACGGGCCAGGTGCGGCGTCGCTTGGGGGCGCTGGCGGGCTTGCGGACGGTGAAGACGATGTCGGCTTCGAGGGGTCCGTCCAGGGTGGGCAGGTGGACGGGTACGGCTCCGATGTGGGAGACGATGCGGGCCTGCCAGGTTGCTGCGGTGACGAGGGCTCGCCAGGGTTTGACGCGCTTGGACTGTTCGACGAGGACGGCGCTGATGCGTCCGCTGGCGCTGTTGCGGCGGTGGCCGGCGTACTTTTTGCTGCCCTGGGGTGCGGGGCGGCCGTGGACGGTGATGGTGAGGCGAAGTTGCCGTTCGGTGTCGGGGGCGAGGGTGGTCATGGGGTGGGCTCCAGGGGTTGTCCGTGTCGGAGGTAGTTGGCGTGTCCGGGCCGGTGGCCGACGTGGAAGTGGGGTCCGAAGTCGCAGGGGTAGGGGCGCATTGCGGGGCCGCCTTCGCGGCGTATCTGGTTGGCGCGTTTCTTGGCGGCCCGCCAGGTGGGGAAGCGGCTTTTGCCTTGGCAGGCGATCTCGTACTCGGTCACCGTGGTCCTGGGGTGGGTTGGGGGAGTCCGAGGTCGTGGGCGAGGCCGGCGCGGATGTCGTAGGGGATGGCGGGGTTGTGGATGAAGCGGGTGACAGTGGCCTTGAATCCGCGGAAGGTGGCGAGTTCGGCTTCGGCGATGGCGAGGAGGTCGGGGCGCCGGGTGACGAGTTGGTCGGCGAGACCTGCGACGTAGCCCGGGTCCTGGTCAGCCATCGCGGTCTCCGGTGAGGGCGGCACCGACCTCGTACAGCAGGCTTGCCGCTTCCGGACCAGCCTTGTGCTCGTCGCGCCAGGTCCGGAGGACCCCGAGGGCTTGGTTGATGGCCTGCTGCGCCTCGTCGCGCTCTCGCTCGGCCTTCTGCCGGAACTCGTGCGGGGTGGGGCGCTGGCGTCGCTGGATGGTGACGGTGTAGGCGTCTCGCGGGTTCTGGCCGTCGCGGAGGTCCATGGAGACGGACGGTGCGGTGATCTCGGTTTCGAGATAGTTCTCTGCGCCGTGGCTGTCGAGCATGGTCCGCATGGCGGCGACGAGGGTCAGGAGGATCTCGCGGGCGGGTTCGAGTTCGAGGGTGGCGACGCCGTCCTGGATGTTGAGGCCGCGCATCATCGTGCCGTCGGTGAGGATCTCGGCGGCGACGTCTGCGAGGGCGTCCATGGCCAGGTCGGCGATGCGCTGGGAGCGGTCGGTGTCGTTCTGGCCGTAGGTGTCGTACATGGCGCGGGCGATGGTGTCGCGGGCCTGGGTCCAGCGGCGCTGGCGCTGGGTTTCGGTGAGTTCGGTGGTCACGGCTGGGGGTGTCCCTTCGGGGTGTCCTGGTCGGCGCGGGCGGCGATGCTGTCGGCTATCTCCTGCTGGGAGAGGGGCTGGGTTTCGGTGGTGTCGGCCCGGGTGCGGGTGAGCTGGTCGCCGAGGGCCCGCGGCTCCGGCTCCGGGGCCGGCTCGGGGTCGGGGG
>NZ_LIRG01000334.1 GCF_001419695.1 Streptomyces prasinopilosus | reverse complement strand
GCGGTCCGACGCGGCGACCGGTCCGGTGCGGCCCGGCGCACGACGCGGTGGGCCGCCTCGTGCCTGCGGTCGCCGCGTCGGACCGCCCAGTCCCCGCCGCAGGAGGGTGCCCCCGGGTTCTCCCTGGTGATCGTCGCTCCTCGGGACGACGTCGCCGTGCACGTCCCGGACCCGGCGGGGGCCGAGCCCCTGATGACCTCGGGGACACCCCACCTCTACGTGGGCGTGGTGGAGGGAACCGGCGTCGTCGGACCGCTCGTCCTGCCCGGCGAGACGGGGTGCGCGGGCTGCCTTCAGGAGGACAGGACCGACCGGGATCCGACCTGGCCGCGTATGGTCACCCAGTGGCGTTCCGGGCGGCAGCGCCGGGTGGGAGCCTGTGACCTGTCACTGGCCACCACCGTGGCCGGCCTGGCCGGTGCCCATGCGCTCGCCTTCCTGGACGGCCGCGTGCCGTCCAGTGCCGGTGCTCGCTGGGAGGCGTCCCTCCCGGATCTGCACTGGCATGCGCGGCCGGTCGGGGCGCACCCCGGGTGTCCGTGCGGAGCGGCGGGCCGGAACGTGGCGGGAACGGAGTCGGAGCTCACCTCCGAACCCGGCCGGACGCACGGGACAATGGCCCCGCACGGGCCGTCGAGGATGGTGTGCCGTCAGGCGGACGCGGAGCGGCCGGCAGGGACTTGGAGGGCTCATGTCTGATCTTCCCCGGAAGGCGGTCACCAGGACCGCCAAACTGGCCGCGCTCCCGCTCGGCTTCGCCGGGCGGGCGACCTGGGGGCTCGGCAAGCGGATCGTGGGCGAATCCGCGGAGATCGTCGGCCGCGAGGTGCAGCAGCGCACCGCGGAGCAGCTGTTCAAGGTGCTCGGCGAGCTCAAGGGCGGCGCGATGAAGTTCGGCCAGGCCCTGTCGGTCTTCGAGTCGGCCCTGCCGGAGGAGATCGCCGGGCCCTACCGCGCGGCGCTGACGAAACTCCAGGAGGCGGCCCCGCCGATGCCGACCCGCACCGTGCACGCGGTGCTGGAGGAGCGGCTCGGCGAGGACTGGCCCGACCTGTTCCTGGAGTTCGAGGACAAGCCGTCCGCCGCGGCCTCGATCGGCCAGGTGCACCACGCGGTGTGGCACGACGGCCGTGAGGTGGCGGTCAAGGTGCAGTACCCGGGCGCCGGCGAGGCACTGCTGTCCGACCTGAACCAGCTGAGCCGGTTCGCCCGGCTGCTGGGTCCGCTGGTCCCCGGCATGGACGTCAAGCCGCTGATCGCGGAACTCAGGGACCGGGTCGCGGAGGAGCTGGACTACGGCCTGGAGGCCCGGGCCCAGCGGGCCCACGCCGAGGAGTTCGCGGACGACCCCGACGTCGTCGTGCCGGCGGTGGTGCACCAGTGCGAGCAGGTGCTGGTCACCGAGTGGATGGACGGCGTACCGCTGTCGGAGGTCATCTCGGACGGCACGGAGGAGCAGCGGGACCGGGCGGGTCAGCTCCTCGCCCGTTTCCTGTTCTCCGGGCCGGCCCGCACCGGGCTGCTGCACGCCGACCCGCATCCGGGCAATTTCCGTCTGCTGCCCGGCGGCCCGGACGGCGGGGACGACTGGCGTCTGGGTGTGCTGGACTTCGGCACGGTCGACCGGCTGCCGGGCGGACTGCCCGCTCCCGTCGGGGAGGCACTGCGGATGGCGCTGGACGGCGAGGCGGAGGCCGTCTACGAGATGCTGCGCGCCGAGGGGTTCGTCGGGGAGAGCGTCGAGCTGGATCCCGAAGCGGTCCTCGCCTACCTTCTGCCGATCATCGAACCGGCGCGGGCCGAGGCGTTCACGTTCACCCGCGGCTGGATGCGCGGCCAGGCCGCCCGCATCGGTGACCCCCGCTCCCCCGCCTACCAGCTGGCCAAGCAGCTCAATCTGCCCCCGGCGTACCTGCTGATCCACCGGGTGACCCTGAGCACGATCGGTGTGCTGTGCCAGCTGGGCGGGACGGTACGGCTGCGCGACGAACTGCGGGAGTGGCTGCCGGGGTTCGTCCCGGAAGGAGGGGAAGCGACGACGCCGGGGGAAGGCGGGAAACTGGTGCCGGGGCAGGCGGTGGACGAGCCCTTGGTGCCGGAGTCCCCGGAGGCGGAACCCGCCGGACGGAGGTCCGCCGGGCAGGAGTCCACCGGGCGGAAGTCCACGAAGGGGAAG
>NZ_LIRG01000333.1 GCF_001419695.1 Streptomyces prasinopilosus | reverse complement strand
TAGCCCTGGAGGTAGGGCTGCTGGTCCACGGCGAACCGGACGTCACCCTTGCGGACGGCGCCCACCAGTTCCTCGTTGAGGTCGAAGGCGGCGACGCGCGCCCCGGTGTCCGCCTCCTCGGCGGCCTCCGCCATGAGGAGGGCGTACTGGGCGCCGTTGGCGACGACCTCGTCGATCGTCGGGTCCTGCCGCAGCGTGGCGGTGACGATGCCGGAGACGGCGCGCTGGTCGGAGCCGTCCACGTAGAGGTTCTCGAACTTCCCCTCGAACGTCTTCCGCATGCCGGCGCAGCGCGCCTCCAGCCCGACGTTGCCCCGCTCGTGGATGACGCAGAGGGCGCTCCTGGCCTTCAGCTCGTTGAGCTTGGTGCCGACGGCCTGCCCCGCGAGGCCCTCGTCCTGCCCGAAGAACCCCAGCAGTCCCGCCGGCTTCCAGGCGTCGATGCCGGAGTTGAGCCCGACCACGGGGATCCCCGCCTTGCGGGCCTCCTCCACCGGACCCTTCATCGCCTGCGGCTTGGCCAGCGTCAGGGCGATGCCGTCCACCTTGTCGCGGACGGCGTCGCGCACGAGTTCGGCCTGTCCCTGCGGGTCCGCGTCGCTCACGTACGTGAGGTGGATGCCGTCCTTCGCGGCGGCGGCCTCGGCCCCCTTCCTCACCCGGTCCCAGAAGACGTCCCCCTCGCCGCCGTGCGTGACCATCACGACGCTCATCCGGCCGCCGGCCGCACCCGTGCTCCCCGGATCCGAGGAGTCGTCGGCCGCGCCGAGGACGGAGCAGCCGGTCACCGTCAGGAGGACGGCTGACGCCAGGGCCGCGAGGCGGACGGGCCGCCCCGGGCAACGCCGGGCCGGTGGACGGGTGTTCATGGGGAAGCGGACCTCGCTGTGCGCCGGGCTGGGGAGTGCGGAAGGAACGGGAGCAGGGGACGTGAGCAGGGGCGGAGCCGCGGCGTGTACGCCGAACGGGTGACTCTCGCTGGGACGGGAGCCAATCGCGTCCCACGGTCGGTAGTCAAGTGATCAGCCACGTCACGTGAGAGGAAGCTGCCGCATCGTGATGAACGGTGAGTTCCGCGGCGGCGGAGGCGCACGGGGGTTCCGGGTGTCCGGCCGCGTGGACGGTACGGAACCGGCCGCGGGGCGCACGCATGCCTGAACACGAGCCGTTCGGCATCAACGCCCTTTCAAATCAGGGGTGTTCGCGGATGCGTACGGGGGACGTGTCCGGTCCCGGGGCGCGGGTCCGCACCCGCGGGATCCCGGCGGCTCCCCGCCGGTCCTGTGCACGGCCCGCCGTCCGGTGCCCGCCGCCCGGCCGTTCCCGGCGCCTTCCCGGCGGCGAACCGCCCCTTCGGAGGGACCCCGTTCCCTTTCCTCCGCACGACTGCCACAATCAGATACCGGACGCGCTGTTTTCTTCGGGCGTCCGCATCCGAATCGCCGGATCTTTTCCGGGTACCGGGGCGAACCGGTGTGATGAGTACGGCCGCAGGGTGAGTTATCGTGTACGCGCAGTAAAAACAAACAGCATGACCCGTTCCTTTCCGGCTCAGGAGTTCAGTCGATGGCGAGGCAGGTACGCGCCGAGCAGACCCGCGCGACGATCATCACGGCCGCCGCCGATCTGTTCGACCGACAGGGCTATGAATCGACCAGTCTCAGCGACATCGTCGAGCACGCCCACGTCACCAAGGGAGCCCTGTACTTCCACTTCGCGGCGAAGGAGGACCTGGCCCACGCGATCCTGGAACTCCAGTCCGCCGTCTGCCGCAAACTGGCCAGGGACACCGAACTGCGGGGCCACACCTCCCTGGAGGCGCTGATGCGCCTCACCTTCGGCATAGCCCGCCAGTCGGCCGAGGACCCCGTCCTGCGGGCCGGCCTCCGCCTCGCCACCGGCGGCACCCGGCCGCGGCCCCCGCTCAGCCACCCGTTCGCCGAGTGGATGGACCTCGTCACCGCCCGGCTCGCGGGCGCGGTCAAGGAGTCCGACGTCCACCCCGAGGTCGACATCGACGTCGTGGCCCACTCCCTCGTCTGCTTCTTCATCGGCACCCGCGTCGTGGGCCGCTCCCGGGAACCCGTCGCCCGGCAGCCCCGCCGCACCGCCGAGATGTGGCAGATCCTCATCCGGGGCCTGGTCCCGGTGACCCGCAGGGCCCGCTACCTCAGCCTGGCCGCCCGGCTGGAACGGGAGATCGCCCCCGCCTGACGCCCGGCCGCGGCTTCCGCAGGCGTCCCCGCCCGGGCGGCCCCCCCGAGGGCCCTCCGTCCCGGCGGGGCCGGCCCCGCCGCCCGGTGCCGCGCGTTACGGTGAGCCGCATGCCCGACACCCCCACCGCTCCCGTGATCCTCGGCAACCGGCCGGGCTCGTTCCCGCACAGCGTGCTCGCCGAACGGCACCCCGCGATCATCCGGCAGGTGCGCGACGCCTTCCCGTACGAACCCGGACAGCGGCACGCGCTCGACGCCCTGCTGGCCGACTGCACCGAGGGCACGATCGAACCCCTCCCCGCCGACGCCCACGACCGCGGGCACTGGACGGCCTGGGGGATGGACGCGTACGCCGGACGGTCCTGGTACGACGTGCCCTGGCTGTGGTCCGAAAGCTGGTTCTACCGCCAACTGCTCCAAGCGGTCGGTTACTTCGGCCCCGGCCCCTGGCAGGGCATCGACCCCTTCCGCCCCTCCAAGCGCGCCGAACTCGACTCGTCCGCGACGGACGACGAACTCGCCGCACTCGACGACCTCGCCGGCCGGCCCGCGGACGAACGGGGGCGGGCCCTGCTGCACGGCTCCCTGTGGGGCAACCGCGCCGACCTCGGCTTCCGGCTCTCCGCCGAGGGGACCGCACGCGCGGCCGCCGTCCCCGCGCTGGTCGCCGACGACGGCGAGCGGCTGTGGGAGCTGCTGGACGCCTCCCGTGCGGGCACCCTCGTCCTGGTCGCCGACAACGCCGGACGCGAACTCGTCCCCGACCTCCTGCTCGTCTCCCACCTGCTGGAGCAGGGAACCATCGGCCGGGCGGTGCTGCACGTCAAGCCGTACCCCTACTACGTCTCCGACGCCACGACCGCCGACGTCGTCGACGCGCTGCGCCGGCTGACCGGGGCCCGGGGAGCCGCGGCCGGACACGGGCGCAGGCTCTGGGACGCCCTGTCCGACGGCCGGCTCACCCTCCGCGCCCACCCCTTCTCCTGCTCCCCGCTGCCGTACGAGGAGATGCCCGGCGACCTCCGCGCCGACTTCGCCGGGGCCGCGGTCACCGTCGTCAAGGGCGACCTCAACTACCGCCGCCTGGTGGGCGACCGGACCTGGCCGCCCACCACGCCCTTCGCCGACGTCACCGGCTACTTCCCCGGCCCGGTCGCCGCCCTGCGCACCCTGAAGTCCGACGTCGTCACCGGACTGGCCCCCGCGACGGAGGAGGCCCTGGTCGCGGCCGCGGAACAGCGCTGGCGCACCGGCGGCACCCACGCCCTGATCCAGGTACGGGCGTAACGGTCCGCACGCCCCCGCAGCGGAGGGGCGGCGCTGCGCGGCCGGCGCTCCCGCACCGGCGTTCCCGCGGTCCGGCACTCCCGGGGCCGGCACACCGGCATTCCGGCGACGGTTCACGCGATGGTGTGATCACGTCCGGGCCGGCGGATGCCGTCACGGACCCACGGGTAGGGCCGGGCCATGACCCAGCCGTTCGTACTTCCGCACTTCTACCTGCCGCACCCCGCGCGGCTGAACCCGCATCTCGAGCAGGCCCGTGCCCACTCGTCGGCGTGGGCGCGCGAGATGGGCATGCTGGAGGGATCCGGAGTCTGGGAGCAGGCCGACCTCGACGCGCACGACTACGGCCTGCTCTGCGCCTACACCCACCCCGACTGCGACGGACCCGCCCTCTCCCTGATCACCGACTGGTACGTGTGGGTCTTCTTCTTCGACGACCACTTCCTGGAACTGTTCAAGCGCAGCCAGGACCGGGAGGGCGGCAAGGCCCACCTGGACCGGCTGCCGCTGTTCATGCCGCTGGACCCGGCGGCCCCGGTGCCCGAGCCGCGCAACCCGGTCGAGGCCGGCCTCGCCGACCTGTGGGCGCGCACCGTGCCCGCGATGTCCGAGGACTGGCGCGCCCGGTTCGCGCTCGCCACGGAGCACCTCCTCAACGAGTCGCTGTGGGAGCTGTCCAACATCAACGAGGGGCGGATCGCCAACCCCGTCGAGTACGTCGAGATGCGCCGCAAGGTGGGCGGCGCCCCGTGGTCGGCGGGGCTCGTCGAGTACGCGACCGCCGAAGTGCCCGCCTCCGTCGCCGGCACCAGGCCGCTGCGGGTGCTGATGGAGACGTTCTCCGACGCCGTGCACCTGCGCAACGACCTGTTCTCCTACCAGCGCGAGGTCGAGGACGAGGGCGAGAACAGCAACGGCGTCCTCGTCCTGGAGACCTTCTTCGGCTGCACCACCCAGCAGGCCGCCGACACCGTCAACGACATCCTCACCTCGCGGCTGCACCAGTTCGAGCACACCGCGTTCACCGAAGTGCCCGCCCTCGCCCTGGACAAGGGCCTCGCCCCGCACGAGGTCGCGGCCGTCGCGGCGTACGCGAAGGGGCTGCAGGACTGGCAGTCCGGCGGCCACGAATGGCACCTGCGCTCCAGCCGGTACATGAACGAGGGCGCACGGGAGAGCACCCCGTGGGCGGGCCCGTCCGGGGCGGGCACCTCGGCCGCCGACGTGCGCGGGCTGCTCGCCGCCGCGGGCGCGGCGAGACTGCGGGCGCACACCCACGTGCCCTACCAGAAGGTCGGTCCGTCCCTGATCCCCGAGATCCGCATGCCGTTCCCGCTGCACCTCAGCCCGCACCTCGACGCCTCCCGGGGCACCCTCGTCGACTGGTGCCACCGGACGGGCATCCTGAGCGAGGGCGTGTGGGACGAGGACAAGCTGGACGCCTACGACCTCGCGTTGTGCTCCGCCGGAATCGACCCGGACGCCACCCCCGCCGCCCTCGACCTCAGCGCGCAGTGGCTCGCCTGGGGCACCTACGGCGACGACTACTACCCGCTCGTCTACGGCCACCGCCGCGACCTGGCCGCCGCCCGGCTGACCACGGCCCGCCTGTCCGACTGCATGCCCCTCGACGGCGAACCGGTGCCCCCGGCGGCCAACGCCATGGAACGGGCCCTGACCGACCTGTGGGCCCGCACCACGGCGGCCATGACACCGGGGGAGCGGGTCCCGCTGAAGAACGCCGTGAACGTCATGACCGAGAGCTGGCTGTGGGAACTGGGCAACCAGATCGTGCACCGCGTGCCCGACCCGGTCGACTACCTGGAGATGCGCCGGCAGACCTTCGGCTCCGACCTCACCCTCGGCCTGTGCCGGGCGGGCCACGGCCCCGCCGTCCCGCCCGAGGTCTACCGCAGCGGCCCGGTCCGCTCCCTGGAGAACGCGGCGATCGACTACGCCTGCCTCCTCAACGACGTCTTCTCGTACCAGAAGGAGATTGAGTTCGAGGGCGAGATCCACAACGCGATCCTCGTCGTGCAGAACTTCTTCGGCTGCGACTACCCGAAGGCGCTCGGCGTCGTCCACGACCTGATGAGCCGGCGCCTGGAGCAGTTCGAGCACGTCGTGGCTCATGAACTGCCCGTGCTGTACGAGGACTTCGGCCTGTCCCGGGAGGCGCGCGCGATCATGCGGGACTACGTGCTGGACCTGCGGAACTGGATGGCGGGCATCCTGCACTGGCACCGCAGCGTGAACCGCTACAAGGACGCGTGGCTCTCGAGCCGGGCCCACGGCTTCCTGCCGCACCGCACCCCCGCGACGCCCATGGCCCTCCGTAGCTGAGGTGCCCCGTGGCCACCCGCGCCGGAGAGGGAGCCGGTCTCCCTCTCCGGCGCGGGTG
>NZ_LIRG01000332.1 GCF_001419695.1 Streptomyces prasinopilosus | reverse complement strand
TACGGGGTGGCCGCCCCTGCCAGGGCTGCCACGACGGATACGGCGACTGCGACACCAGGTACCTCCCCCGACTCCACACGTCATCCCATCATGCGCCCCCGCGACGCCTTCCGGCACCGCAGCACGTCACGAAACCGGTACAGGTCATGAGAACGCCGCAGGGGCGGCCACCCCGTACGAAACGGGAGTGACCGCCCCTGCGGTACGTCGAACGGCTCGCCTACTGGTTGTACGGACCGTAGTCGTAGTCCTCCAGCGGAACGGCCTGGCCGGAGCCCGTGCCGAACGGCGAGTAGTCGATGTCGTCGTAGCCGACGGCCGAGTACATCGCGGCCTTGGCCTCCTCGGTCGGCTCGACCCGGATGTTGCGGTAGCGGGACAGACCCGTACCGGCCGGGATGAGCTTACCGATGATGACGTTCTCCTTGAGGCCGATCAGGGAGTCGGACTTGGCGTTGATCGCCGCGTCCGTGAGGACCCTGGTCGTCTCCTGGAAGGACGCCGCCGACAGCCACGACTCGGTCGCCAGCGAGGCCTTGGTGATACCCATCAGCTGCGGACGGCCGGAGGCGGGGTGACCGCCCTCCTGCACCACACGACGGTTCTCGGTCTCGAACTTCGACCGCTCGACCAGCTCGCCGGGCAGCAGCTCGGCGTCGCCGGACTCGATGATCGTCACACGGCGGAGCATCTGCCGGATGATGATCTCGATGTGCTTGTCGTGGATCGACACGCCCTGCGAGTTGTAGACCTTCTGGACCTCGCCGACCAGGTGGACCTGGACGGCCCGCTGACCCAGGATGCGCAGCACGTCGTGCGGGTTGGTGGCACCCACGGTGAGCTTCTGGCCCACCTCGACGTGATCGCCCTCGCCGACCAGCAGACGGGCACGCTTCGAGATCGGGAACGCCGTCTCGTCGCTGCCGTCGTCCGGGGTGACGACGATCTTCTTCGTCTTCTCGGTCTCCTCGATCCGGACGCGGCCGGCGGCCTCGGAGATCGGGGCGACACCCTTCGGGGTACGGGCCTCGAAGAGCTCGACGACACGCGGCAGACCCTGGGTGATGTCGTCACCGGCCACACCACCGGTGTGGAAGGTGCGCATCGTCAGCTGGGTGCCGGGCTCACCGATGGACTGGGCGGCGATGATGCCGACCGCCTCACCGATGTCGACCAGCTTGCCGGTGGCCAGCGAACGGCCGTAGCACATGGCGCAGGTGCCGACGGCGGACTCGCAGGTCAGGATCGAACGGGTCTTGACCTCCTCGACGCCGTGGTGCACCAGCTGGTCGATGAGCACGTCGCCGAGGTCCACGTTGGCCGGCGCGATCACCTTGCCGTCGATGACGACGTCCTCGGCGAGCATGCGGGCGTACACGCTGGTCTCGACGTCGTCCGTCTTGCGCAGCGTCCCGTCGGCGGCGCGCGAGGCGATCCGCAGCTTCAGACCGCGCTCGGTGCCGCAGTCCTCCTCGCGGATGATGACGTCCTGGGAGACGTCGACCAGACGACGGGTGAGGTAACCCGAGTCGGCGGTACGCAGAGCGGTGTCCGCCAGACCCTTACGGGCACCGTGCGTGGAGATGAAGTACTCCAGCACGGACAGACCCTCACGGAACGAGGCCTTGATGGGCCGCGGGATCGTCTCGTTCTTCGCGTTCGACACCAGACCACGCATACCGGCGATCTGACGCATCTGCATCATGTTGCCTCGTGCGCCCGAGTTCACCATCATGAAGATCGGGTTGGTCTTCGGGAAGTTGTCGTTCATCGCCTCGGCGACCTCGTTGGTCGCCTTGGTCCAGATCGCGATGAGTTCCTGCGTGCGCTCGTCCTTGGTGATCAGACCGCGCTCGTACTGCTTCTGGACCTTCTCGTCCTGCGCCTCGTACCCCTGGACGATCGCCTTCTTCGCCTCGGGGACGACGACGTCGGAGATGGCCACGGTGACGCCGGAACGGGTCGCCCAGTGGAAGCCGGACGCCTTCAGGTTGTCGAGCGTCGCCGCCACGATGACCTTCGGGTAGCGCTCGGCGAGGTCGTTGACGATCTCGGAGAGCTGCTTCTTGCCGACCTCGTAGTCGACGAACGGGTAGTCCTCGGGCAGCAGCTCGTTGAAGAGCGCGCGGCCCAGCGTGGTGTTCAGCCGGAAGCTGTCACCCTGCTGCCACTCCGGCTCGCCCTCCTCGCGCGCCGGCGGCGTCCAGCCGCGCGGCGGGATGGTGCCCACCGGGAAGCGGACGTCGATCCTCGACTGGAGCGACAGCTCGCCCGCGTCGAAGGCCATGATCGCCTCGGCGACCGAGGAGAAGGAACGCTCCTCGCCCTTGAGCTCGCGCATCTCACCGTCGGTGGTGAGGAAGAACAGACCGAGGACCATGTCCTGGGTCGGCATCGTCACCGGACGGCCGTCGGCGGGCTTGAGGATGTTGTTCGAGGACAGCATCAGGATGCGGGCCTCGGCCTGCGCCTCCGCGGACAGCGGCAGGTGCACGGCCATCTGGTCACCGTCGAAGTCCGCGTTGAACGCGGTGCAGACGAGCGGGTGGATCTGGATGGCCTTGCCCTCGACCAGCTGCGGCTCGAAGGCCTGGATGCCGAGGCGGTGCAGCGTGGGCGCACGGTTCAGCAGGACCGGGTGCTCCGCGATGACCTCTTCGAGCACGTCGTACACGACCGTGCGGCCGCGCTCGACCATGCGCTTGGCGCTCTTGATGTTCTGCGCGTGGTTCAGGTCGACCAGGCGCTTCATCACGAACGGCTTGAACAGCTCCAGCGCCATCGCCTTCGGCAGACCGCACTGGTGCAGCTTCAGCTGCGGACCGACGACGATCACGGAGCGCGCCGAGTAGTCCACGCGCTTGCCGAGCAGGTTCTGGCGGAAGCGGCCCTGCTTGCCCTTGAGCATGTCGGACAGCGACTTCAGCGGACGGTTGCCGGGGCCCGTCACCGGGCGGCCGCGGCGGCCGTTGTCGAAGAGCGCGTCGACGGCCTCCTGGAGCATGCGCTTCTCGTTGTTCACGATGATCTCGGGCGCGCCGAGGTCGAGAAGCCGCTTCAGGC
Organism: Streptomyces prasinopilosus; assembly: GCF_001419695.1. GTDB lineage: Bacteria > Actinomycetota > Actinomycetes > Streptomycetales > Streptomycetaceae > Streptomyces > Streptomyces prasinopilosus. The sequence continues at coordinate 12,120 of NZ_LIRG01000332.1, read as the reverse complement.
GGTTGTTGCGGTTGATGACGCGGCGGTACAGGTCGTTCAGGTCGGAGGTCGCGAAGCGGCCACCGTCCAGCTGCACCATCGGACGCAGGTCCGGCGGGATGACCGGCACGCAGTCCAGCACCATGCCCTTGGGGCTGTTGCTGGTCTGCAGGAACGCGGAGACGACCTTGAGGCGCTTGAGCGCGCGGGTCTTCTTCTGGCCCTTGCCGGTGCGGATGATCTCGCGGAGGCGCTCGGCCTCCTCCTCGAGGTCGAAGGACTCCAGGCGCTTCTGCAGCGCCGCGGCACCCATCGAACCGTCGAAGTACGTGCCGAAGCGGTCGCGCAGCTCGCGGTAGAGCAGCTCGTCGCCCTCGAGGTCCTGGACCTTGAGGTTCTTGAACCGGTTCCACACCTCGTCGAGGCGGTCGATCTCACGCTGCGCACGGTCGCGCAGCTGCTTCATCTCGCGCTCGGCACCCTCGCGCACCTTGCGGCGCACGTCGGCCTTGGCGCCCTCGGCCTCGAGCTCGGCCAGGTCGGTCTCGAGCTTCTTGGCCCGGGCCTCCAGGTCGGCGTCGCGACGGTTCTCCACCTGCTGGCGCTCGACGGAGACGTGCGCCTCCAGCGAGGGCAGGTCGCGGGTGCGGCGCTCCTCGTCGACGAACGTGATCATGTACGCCGCGAAGTAGATGACCTTCTCCAGGTCCTTCGGGGCGAGGTCGAGCAGGTAGCCGAGGCGCGACGGGACGCCCTTGAAGTACCAGATGTGCGTGACGGGGGCGGCGAGCTCGATGTGGCCCATCCGCTCACGGCGCACCTTGGCGCGCGTGACCTCGACGCCACAGCGCTCGCAGATGATGCCCTTGAAGCGGACGCGCTTGTACTTGCCGCAGTAGCACTCCCAGTCCCGGGTCGGACCGAAGATCTTCTCGCAGAAGAGTCCGTCCTTCTCGGGCTTGAGGGTGCGGTAGTTGATGGTCTCGGGCTTCTTGACCTCGCCGTGGCTCCACTGACGGATGTCGTCCGCGGTGGCCAGGCCGATCCGGAGCTCATCGAAGAAGTTGACGTCGAGCACTATGCGTCAATCCCTCTCAGGGTTGTAAGTCATGGGGTCTGATACGGGGGTCCTGGGGCCGGCCGGAGGTTCAGGGATCTTCATCGCCGAACCTCCTGGCCAAAACTCCCGTCAGACCTCTTCGACGCTGCTCGGCTCGCGCCGCGACAGGTCGATGCCGAGCTCCTCCGCAGCGCGGAAGACGTCCTCGTCGGTGTCGCGCATCTCGATGGACATGCCGTCCGAGGACAGCACCTCCACGTTGAGGCACAGGGACTGCATCTCCTTGATGAGCACCTTGAAGGACTCGGGGATGCCGGGCTCGGGGATGTTCTCGCCCTTGACGATGGCCTCGTAGACCTTCACGCGGCCGGTCACGTCGTCGGACTTGATGGTCAGCAGCTCCTGGAGGGCGTACGCGGCGCCGTACGCCTCCAGCGCCCACACCTCCATCTCACCGAAGCGCTGGCCACCGAACTGGGCCTTACCACCCAGCGGCTGCTGGGTGATCATCGAGTACGGACCGGTCGAGCGGGCGTGCAGCTTGTCGTCGACCAGGTGGTGCAGCTTGAGGATGTACATGTAGCCGACCGAGATCGGCTCCGGGAACGGCTCGCCGGAGCGGCCGTCGAACAGCCTCGCCTTGCCGGACGGGAGCACCATGCGCTCGCCGTCCCGGTTCGGGATGGTGTGCTGCAGCAGGCCGGCCAGCTCGTCCTCGCGCGCACCGTCGAAGACGGGGGTGGCGACGTTGGTGCCGGGCTCGACCTTGTCGGCGCCGATGGCCTGCAGGCGCTCCGCCCACTCCTCGGCGAGGCCGGAGACGTCCCAGCCGCGGCTGGCGAGCCAGCCGAGGTGGATCTCCAGCACCTGTCCCGGGTTCATCCGGGACGGCACGCCGAGCGGGTTGAGGATGATGTCGACCGGGGTGCCGTCCTCCAGGAACGGCATGTCCTCGATCGGCAGGATCTTCGAGATGACGCCCTTGTTGCCGTGGCGGCCGGCGAGCTTGTCACCGTCGGTGATCTTGCGCTTCTGCGCGACGTAGACGCGCACCAGCTGGTTCACACCGGGGGGAAGCTCGTCGCCCTCCTCGCGGTCGAAGACGCGCACGCCGATGATCTTGCCGATCTCGCCGTGCGGCACCTTCAGCGAGGTGTCGCGGACCTCACGGGCCTTCTCGCCGAAGATCGCGCGCAGCAGGCGCTCCTCGGGGGTCAGCTCGGTCTCGCCCTTGGGCGTGACCTTGCCGACGAGGATGTCGCCGGCGACGACCTCGGCACCGATGCGGATGATGCCGCGCTCGTCGAGGTCGGCGAGGACCTCCTCGGAGACGTTCGGGATGTCCCGGGTGATCTCCTCGGGGCCGAGCTTGGTGTCACGGGCGTCGACCTCGTGCTCCTCGATGTGGATCGAGGAGAGGACGTCGTCCTGGACGAGGCGCTGCGACAGGATGATCGCGTCCTCGTAGTTGTGGCCCTCCCACGGCATGAACGCGACCAGCAGGTTCTTGCCGAGCGCCATCTCGCCGTTCTCGGTGGCCGGACCGTCGGCGAGGACCTGGCCCTCGACGACGCGGTCGCCCTCGTTGACGATGACCTTCTGGTTGACCGAGGTGCCCTGGTTGGAGCGGGCGAACTTGGCCAGGCGGTACGTGATGTACGTGCCGTCGTCGTTGGTCGTGGTGATGTAGTCCGCGGAGACCTCCTGGACCACACCCGCCTTCTCGGCCTTGACCACGTCACCGGCGTCGGCGGCGGAGCGGTACTCCATGCCGGTGCCGACGAGCGGGGACTCGGACCTGATCAGCGGCACGGCCTGGCGCATCATGTTCGCGCCCATGAGGGCACGGTTGGCGTCGTCGTGCTCGAGGAAGGGGATCATGGCGGTCGCGACCGACACCATCTGGCGCGGCGAGACGTCCATGTAGTCGACCTCGTCGGGGCTGACGTAGTCGACCTCGCCGCCCTTGCGGCGGACCAGGACGCGGGCCTCGGCGAACCGCATCTCGTCGCTCAGCGGGGCGTTGGCCTGCGCGATGACGAAGCGGTCCTCCTCGTCGGCGGTCAGGTAGTCGACGTCGTCGGTGACCTGGCCGTCGATGACCTTGCGGTACGGGGTCTCGACGAAACCGAACGCGTTGACCCGGCCGTAGGAGGCGAGCGAGCCGATCAGACCGATGTTCGGGCCTTCGGGCGTCTCGATCGGGCACATGCGGCCGTAGTGCGAGGGGTGCACGTCACGGACCTCGAAGCCGGCCCGCTCACGGGAGAGACCACCCGGGCCGAGCGCGGACAGACGACGCTTGTGCGTCAGCCCGGACAGCGGGTTGTTCTGGTCCATGAACTGCGACAGCTGGCTGGTGCCGAAGAACTCCTTGATGGAGGCGACGACCGGCCGGATGTTGATCAGGGTCTGCGGCGTGATCGCCTCGACGTCCTGGGTCGTCATGCGCTCGCGCACGACGCGCTCCATGCGGGCCAGACCCGTGCGGACCTGGTTCTGGATGAGCTCGCCGACGCTGCGCAGGCGACGGTTGCCGAAGTGGTCGATGTCGTCCGTCTCGACGACGATCGTCTGACCGCTGTCACCGACGGTCTCGATCTCGCCGGCGTGCAGCTTCACCAGGTACTTGATCGTCGAGATGACGTCCTCGACGGTCAGCACGCCCGCGTCGAGCGGCGCGTCGGCACCCAGCTTCTTGTTGACCTTGTAGCGGCCGACCTTGGCCAGGTCGTAGCGCTTGGGGTTGAAGTAGAGGTTCTCGAGCAGCGTCTGCGCGGCCTCGCGGGTGGGGGGCTCGCCCGGACGCAGCTTGCGGTAGATGTCGAGCAGCGCGTCGTCCTGGCCCTGGGTGTGGTCCTTCTCCAGGGTGGCGCGCATGGACTCGTACTCGCCGAACTCCTCGAGGATCTGCTCGGTGGTCCAGCCGAGCGCCTTGAGAAGGACGGTGACGGACTGCTTGCGCTTGCGGTCGACGCGGACGCCGACCATGTCGCGCTTGTCGATCTCCATCTCCAGCCAGGCGCCCCGGGAGGGGATGATCTTGGCGGAGAAGATGTCCTTGTCGGACGTCTTGTCGATGCTGGAGTCGAAGTAGACACCCGGCGAACGGACCAGCTGCGACACCACGACACGCTCGGTGCCGTTGATGACGAAGGTGCCCTTGTTCGTCATGAGCGGGAAGTCGCCCATGAAGACGGTCTGGGACTTGATCTCGCCGGTCTCGTTATTGGTGAACTCGGCGGTGACGAAGAGCGGCGCCGCGTACGTGAAGTCGCGGTCCTTGCACTCGTCGATGGAGTTCTTGGGCGGCTCGAAGCGGTGGTCGCGGAAGGTCAGCGACATCGACCCGGAGAAGTCCTCGATCGGGGAGATCTCCTCGAAGATCTCTTCCAGACCGGACTTGGTGGGGACGTCCTGACCGCTGTCCAGAGCGGCCTCGACGCGAGCCTTCCAGGCGTCGTTGCCGAGCAGCCAGTCGAAGCTCTCGGTCTGCAGCGCGAGAAGGTTCGGAACCTCGAGGGGCTCCTTGATCTTTGCAAAAGAGATGCGCAGCGGGGCGGTGCTGGCGGCGTTGTTCGTATTCGCGGTCGAGGCATTGCGCGAGGCGGCCAAGAGGGGGTCCTTCCGAGGGCTCGGACTCACTACGCGCGTACCGGCCCCCCACGGGACACCACGGCAGACACTTCGCTTCCCGGCGGAAAAGGCCAGGTCAGAGAGATCTGATCGTCAGTGCTCAAGTGAGGGCATGCCCCTGGTGACGGGCAGGGGACAGCTAACAGGCAGCGCAAAGGGACAGTGTAGCCACTTGGCACACTGATGTCCAGTGCGGGTTTTCGAGACCCTCGGAGGCCCTCGTTGCTCTCAACTCCTGTGACACGGTCCTGCCCTCAACGCACCGTGATACTGCCCTCTTTGCCGCCGATCCATGCCTCGGATCCGGATCCTTGTGACGACGCGTCCTGAGAATTGCGTGCCCCGTGCGGTTCGTCAAGGCCCCCTCGCCCGAACCGCCTTTCGACCGGCGATCCCCGTGGCCCGCACAGGACCACGACGAAGATCACCCTACCCCCCGCCGTCCCGGGTTCGAGGCAGCCGCCGCCGGTCCCGGAGACACCGAGGAGCGACCACCCGGATGGATGATCGCTCCTCGGCGCTTGCGCGTTACACGTCCTGGTGGACGCGGTGCGGATCCGGCTCCGCCGGGCCGCGGGGGTCCTGTGGGACCCGGAAGGTCTTACTTGACCTCGACGGAGGCGCCGGCGCCCTCGAGGGCCTCCTTGGCCTTGTCGGCGGCTTCCTTGTTGACCTTCTCGACGACGGGCTTCGGCGCACCGTCGACCAGGTCCTTGGCCTCCTTCAGGCCGAGGGAGGTCAGCTCGCGCACGACCTTGATGACCTGGATCTTCTTGTCGCCGGCACCGGTGAGGATGACGTCGAACTCGTCCTTCTCGGCCTCGGCCTCGACCGGGGCGCCCGGGGCGGCGGGGCCGGCCACGGCGACCGCGGCGGCGGCGGTGACGTCGAACTTCTCCTCGAAGGCCTTCACGAACTCGGAGAGCTCGATGAGGGTCATGCCCTCGAACTGGGCCAGCAGCTCGTCCTGGGTGAGCTTCGCCATGATGGCGGTCCTTCCACTAAATCGGCGGGTGCCGGGTGTACTGGGTGAGGCGGGCGTACGTCGGGCCCGCTATGACCCTCGCCTCATGTCGGCGAAGGCCGGAAAGCGAGCCGAATTACTCGGCACCGCCCTGCTCGTCCTGCTTGGCGCGAAGCGCGTCCACGGTGCGGACGAGCTTCGACGGAAGCGCCTGGAAGAGCTGCGCAGTCTGCGTCTGCTTGCCCTTGAAGGCACCCGCCAGCTTGGAGAGCAGAACCTCGCGGGACTCGAGGTCCGCGAGCTTCTTGATCTCATCGGCGGACAGCGCCTTGCCGTCAAGGACACCGCCCTTGATGATGAGATTCGGGTTGTCCTTGGCGAAGTCACGAAGACCCTTCGCCGACTCCACCGGGTCACCGGTGACGAAGGCGACCGCCGTCGGGCCAGCGAAGAGCTGGTCGTCGAGCGTGATCCCGGCCTCGTTGGCCGCAATCTTGGTCAGCGTGTTCTTCACCACGGCGTACTGGGCGTTCTCACCGAGCGAACGACGCAGCGTCTTGAGCTGCGCCACGGTGAGACCGCGGTACTCGGTCAGCACGGCGGCGTTGGAGCTGCGGAACTTGTCCGTCAGCTCGGCAACCGCGGCAGCCTTGTCGGGCCTCGCCATAGAGTCTCGGCCTCCTTCCGGGTGATTCGGACCGCGCGGACCCGAAGGAGGACTGGGGAAAACGAAACGCCCCGGGCGCAGGCGCACGGGGCGAGGCTCAACCGGCTTTCGCTTCCTCGCGGTCGCGAAGTCCGGGAACTCTTCCACAGTCACCTGCGCGGGTCGTCCGCAGTTCAGCGGATCCTTCGGCCACCGCACCCTCTTGCGAGTGCACGGCAACGACCAGCGGTCTTTGGCTTCCTCTGGAGAGTACGGGACCGGATCGCCGTGAGGCAAATCCGGTCCCGCCGGGACGTTCGGGGCGGACCGCCGGAACGGTCCTTCCGGGCGGGCCGCCGGGGCAGGCCCTCACGGCGGCCGGGCCGCCGGAGCCGTCCCGGCGGGTACCCGGACACCGGTCCCGGCGTCCGTCCCGGTGCCCGAGTGCCCTCCCCGAGGTCCCGCAGCGTCGCGAAGAGGTCGTTCCCGCGTCCGCCCCCGGCGGCGCCCGGAGCTCGGCCCGGCCCCGTGGCCGGAGCGCGAAAGAACCCGCCCCCGCGCCGTGGAAGGCGCGGGGGCGGGCTCGGGTGTGCTCGGTGAGCCTGCGGGGCCGGACGGGCCGGCCCGGTGGGCTCAGACCGCCGCCGGGTCCTCTTCGACGAGGAGGTTGCGGGTGCGGTTCGAGTCGAGCGGAATGCTGGGGCCGATCGTGGTGGTGATCGCGGCCTTCTTGATGTACCGGCCCTTCGCGGCGGACGGCTTCAGACGGAGGATCTCCTCCAGCGCGGCGCCGTAGTTCTCCACCAGCTTGGTGTCGTCGAAGGACGTCTTGCCGATGATGAAGTGCAGGTTCGAGTGCTTGTCGACGCGGAACTCGATCTTGCCACCCTTGATGTCGTTGACAGCCTTGGTGACGTCCGGGGTGACGGTGCCGGTCTTGGGGTTCGGCATGAGACCACGGGGACCGAGCACGCGGCCGAGGCGGCCGACCTTGCCCATGAGGTCCGGGGTGGCGACGACGGCGTCGAAGTCCAGACGGCCCTTCGACACCTCGTCGATCAGTTCGTCGGCGCCGACGATGTCGGCGCCCGCGGCACGCGCGGCCTCGGCACGGTCGCCGGTCGCGAAGACCAGGACCCGGGCGGTCTTGCCGGTGCCGTGCGGGAGGTTCACGGTGCCACGCACCATCTGGTCGGCCTTGCGCGGGTCGACGCCCAGGCGGAAGGCGACCTCGACGGTGCCGTCGAACTTCGAGGTGGAGGTCTCCTTGGCGAGACGGACGGCCTCGAGCGGGGCGTACAGCTTCTCCCGGTCGACCTTGGCGTCCGCAGCGCGGAGAGACTTGCTGCGCTTGCTCACGTATTGCTCCTGGGGGTTCTTAGGAGTCGTGGTCCGGGCCGAGCAGGCCCTTCCACACTTCTGCTTGGCTTACGGGGGTGGAGGTCAGCCCTCGACCGTGACGCCCATGGAACGGGCGGTGCCGGCGATGATCTTCGACGCGGCGTCCAGGTCGTTGGCGTTGAGGTCGGGCAGCTTGGTCGTGGCGATCTCACGGACCTGGGCGGCGGTGATCTTCGCGACCTTGGTCTTGTGCGGCTCGCCGGAGCCCTTCTCCACGCCCGCGGCCTTGAGGATCATCTTCGCGGCCGGCGGGGTCTTGGTGATGAAGGTGAAGGAGCGGTCCTCGTAGACCGTGATCTCCACCGGGATGACCCAGCCGCGCTGCGACTCGGTCGCGGCGTTGTAGGCCTTGCAGAACTCCATGATGTTGACGCCGTGCTGACCCAGCGCGGGGCCGACCGGCGGAGCCGGGTTGGCGGCACCGGCCTGGATCTGGAGCTTGATGAGCCCCGTGACCTTCTTCTTCTTGGGAGGCATGACTCTCCGGGTCCTTTCGATTCGGGTCCTGCCCGCGCACCGGGAATCACCCGGAGACAGGCATACCGCACAACGATAGCGGGTATGGATGTGCGGCCAAAAACCGAGCAGGTCAGGCAGACGCCGGAGCGTTCACCTGACCTGTTCGGAAGTCGTGGTCCAGACTGTCCGGACGGTCCGAGCTGCTCGGAACCGGGTCAGTTCTTCTGGATCTGGTCGAAGGAGAGCTCGACCGGCGTCTCGCGGCCGAAGATCTCCACCAGGCCCTTGACCTTCTTGGAGTCGGGGTTGATCTCGTTGATGGTCGCCTGGAGGGTGGCGAACGGGCCGTCGGTGACGGTGACCGAGTCGCCGACCTCGAAGTCCAGCACCTGGACCTCGACCTTGCGCTGCGGAGCCGGCTTGCCCTCGGCCTCGGCGGCCTCGCGGGCGGCCTTCTCCTCGGCCTCCGGGGCGAGCATCTTGACGATCTCGTCCAGGGTCAGCGGGTACGGGTCGTAGGCGTTGCCCACGAAGCCGGTGACGCCGGGGGTGTTGCGGACGACGCCCCAGGACTCGTTCGTCAGGTCCATGCGGACCAGGACGTAGCCGGGGAGCTTGTTCTGCTTGATCGTCTTGCGGTCGCCGTTCTTGATCTGGACGACCTCTTCCTGCGGCACCTCGGCCTGGAAGATGAAGTCCTCGACGTTCAGCGAGACGGCGCGCTGCTCCAGGTTGGTCTTCACCCGGTTCTCGTAGCCCGCGTACGTGTGGATGACGTACCACTCGCCGGGCAGCGTCCGCAGTTCCTCGCGGAGCTTCTCGACCGGGTCGCGGTTGTCCTCGGCCTCTTCGGCGGCGTCGTCGTCGGCCTCTTCGGCCTCGGGGGACGCGTCGGCCGCCGTCCCGGACTCGTCCGCGGCGGCGTCGGCAGCCTCGACCTCGGCGGGGGCCTCGGAGGCCTCGCCGTCCGCGCCCCCGACGGTGTCGAGCTCGTCCTCGACGGACTCGACCGGCTCGATGGCGTCGTTCACGTTCGGGTCAGACACGGTGGCTGCTTCTTCCTGGATACATAGGGGTGGAACACGCGAAAGGAGCGCCGGGTACCTCGGCGCTCTTCGCAGGCGGCTCAGCCGAAGACGTACTTGGCGACGTGACCGAGCCCGTAGTCGATCAGTGTGATCAGACCGATCATGACGACCACAAAGATGATCACCGCGGTTGTGTACGACGTCAGCTGGTTCCGGGTCGGCCAGACCACCTTGCGAAGTTCCGCCACGATCTGGCGGTAGAAGAGCGCGAGGCGCTTCAGCGGGCCCTTCTTGGCACGCTTTCCGCCCTTGCGGGTCTTCTTCTTGGAGTCCGGCGCCTCGTCCTCGGCATCAGGCATGTCGATGGAGCCCACGGCGTCCGTCACTCGTCCTCACCTGATTCCGGGTCATGGCCGTGCCGCGCCCGGTATGAGCCGCACGGCGGTGCATTGCTGTACGTACATGCGTACACATCCTGGCTAAGGTTGTGTGTAGCAGGGCCGGAGGGACTTGAACCCCCAACCGCTGGTTTTGGAGACCAGTGCTCTACCAATTGAGCTACGACCCTTTGTGTGTCCCCCAACGTACCGCATCCGGCCGGATGCTTGGTGTGCACCCGGTGAGCGCGGCCGCGGAAGGCCAACGAGGTGTGAGTGTACGTGTTCCGGGGCCGGGCGTCGAACAGAAAGCGCCCGCGACCGGATCTCCCGGCCGAAGATCGTCCCGTCGGCGGGGGCCGGCGGAACGGATCCGGACTGGTGTTCAGAGGTTGGCCAGGAGCTGTTCAGTCTGTGAAACCCCCGTACCGGGCGGGTTTCCGGTCTGGAACGATGGGGCCCATGAGCGCTGCAACCCCTCCCACCGAGCGCCGGGTCTCCGCCCGGGTCGGTGCGATCTCCGAGTCCGCCACCCTCGCCGTGGACGCCAAGGCCAAGGCCCTCAAGGCCGCCGGGCGACCGGTGATCGGCTTCGGCGCCGGTGAACCCGACTTCCCGACCCCGGACTACATCGTCGACGCCGCGATCGAGGCGTGCCGGAACCCGAAGTACCACCGCTACACGCCGGCCGGCGGGCTGCCGGAGCTGAAGGCCGCGATCGCCGCGAAGACGCTGCGCGACTCCGGCTACGAGGTGGACCCCGCCCAGGTCCTCGTCACCAACGGCGGCAAGCAGGCCATCTACGAGGCGTTCGCCGCGATCCTCGACCCGGGTGACGAGGTCATCGTCCCGGCCCCGTACTGGACGACGTACCCGGAGTCGATCCGCCTGGCCGGCGGTGTGCCGGTCGAGGTCGTCGCCGACGAGACGACCGGCTACCGCGTCAGCGTGGAGCAGCTGGAGGCCGCGCGGACGGAGAAGACCAAGGTCGTCCTGTTCGTCTCCCCCTCGAACCCCACCGGCGCGGTCTACAGCGCCGAGGACGCCGAGGCGATCGGCCGCTGGGCGGTCGAGCACGGCCTGTGGGTGCTGACCGACGAGATCTACGAGCACCTGGTCTACGGCGACGCCGTCTTCACCTCGCTGCCCGCCGTCCTGCCGGAGCTGCGGGACAAGTGCATCGTGGTCAACGGCGTCGCGAAGACGTACGCGATGACCGGCTGGCGGGTCGGGTGGATCATCGGCCCGAAGGACGTCGTGAAGGCCGCCACCAACCTGCAGTCGCACGCCACGTCCAACGTGTCGAACGTCGCCCAGGTCGCGGCGCTGGCCGCGGTCTCCGGCTCCCTGGACGCGGTCGCCACGATGCGCGAGGCCTTCGACCGCCGGCGCAGGACCATCGTGCGGATGCTCAACGAGATCGACGGCGTGGTCTGCCCGGAGCCCGAGGGCGCGTTCTACGCCTACCCGTCGGTGAAGGCCCTGATCGGCAAGGAGATCCGGGGCAAGCGGCCGCGGAACTCCGTGGAGCTGGCCGCGCTCATCCTCGAGGAGGTCGAGGTCGCGGTCGTCCCCGGCGAGGCCTTCGGCACCCCGGGGTACCTGCGGCTGTCCTACGCGCTGGGCGACGAGGACCTGGTGGAGGGCGTGAGCCGGATCCAGAAGCTCCTGGCGGAGGCGCGGGACTGAGTCCGGCCTGCCCATGAGAGCGGGCCGCGGGCCGTTTCCCTCCGGGGAGGCGGCCCGCTTCCGGTTCCGCCCGTCTCGTGCCGACGTGCGAGCAAGACCACGTTCGGGGAAAGAGCTACCGGGGTGCCCGTGCGGTGCGGCAGGATTTCGGGATGGAACGTGTACGTGACCTCTCCCTGCTGCCGAAGGCCCACCTGCACCTGCACTTCACCGGGTCGATGCGCCCCGCCACCGTGCTGGAGCTGGCCGACAAGTACGGCGTACGCCTCCCCGAGGCGCTGACCGAGGCGCTGACCAGCGGGGAGCCGCCGAGCCTGCGGGCCACGGACGAGCGGGGCTGGTTCCGGTTCCAGCGGCTGTACGACGCGGCGCGCTCGTGCCTGAGGGAGCCGGAGGACATCCAGCGGCTGGTGCGGGAGGCCGCGGAGGAGGACCTCGGGGACGGGTCGGGCTGGCTGGAGATCCAGGTCGACCCGACGTCGTACGCGCCCCGGCTGGGCGGACTGATCCCGGCGCTGGAGGTCATCCTGGACGCGGTGGCCTCGGCGCGGCGGGACACCGGGCTCGGGATGCGGGTGCTGGTCGCCGCGAACCGGATGAAGCACCACCTGGACGCGCGCACGCTGGCCCGGCTGGCGGTGCGGTACGCGGACCGGGGGATCGTCGGCTTCGGGCTGTCCAACGACGAGCGGCGCGGCATGGCCCGGGACTTCGACCGGGCGTTCGCCATCGCGCGCGAGGGCGGGCTGCTGTCCGCGCCGCACGGGGGTGAGCTGTCCGGGCCCGCGTCCGTGCGGGACTGCCTGGACGACCTGGGGGCCGACCGGATCGGGCACGGGGTGCGGGCGGCGGAGGACCCGCGGCTGCTGCGGCGGCTCGCG
>NZ_LIRG01000331.1 GCF_001419695.1 Streptomyces prasinopilosus | reverse complement strand
TGGTCACCGGGGTCGCCACCCCGGTGCACCGGGGCCGGTCCACGGCCACCTACGAGATCGTGATCAGTGACGAGGACGGCAAGCGGGTGTGCACCGCGCGGCTGACCTGCCTGCTGCGGGACGTGGGCCCGAAGGACGCGGAGCGGGTCGCCGGCGCCGCCGGGGGCTGACCGGCCCGGGCGGCGCCGGCGACCCGCTCCGCGTCCTTCGGGCCCACGTCCCGCAGCAGGCAGGTCAGCCGCGCGGTGCACACCCGCTTGCCGTCCTCGTCACTGATCACGATCTCGTAGGTGGCCGTGGACCGGCCCCGGTGCACCGGGGTGGCGACCCCGGTGACCAGGCCGGAGCGCACGCCGCGGTGGTGGGTGCAGTTGAGGTCGACGCCCACGGCGATCTTGGCGGTGCCGCCGTGCAGCATCGACCCCACCGACCCGAGGGTCTCCGCCAGCACGGCGGAGGCGCCGCCGTGCAGCAGCCCGTAGGGCTGGGTGTTGCCCTCCACCGGCATCGTCCCGACGACCCGCTCGGCCGAGGCCTCCAGGATCTGCACGCCCATGCGGGTGCCGAGGTGACCGGCGGAGAACAGTGCCCCCAGGTCCACGCCGAGCGCGGCGTACTCGTCGACGACCTCTTGCGGGAACTCCACCTGCTGCTGTTCTCCCATGGGGCCGGGCTCCGTTCGTCGTTCGTCGTGTCGCATCCGTCGGGCCCGCGGCGCCGCCGCGGGCCTCACTGAGCAAACGCTCAGTCGGTCGCGGATTGTTCCAGACGGACGACGACGGACTTGCTCGCGGGGGTGTTGCTGGTGTCGGCGGTCGCGTCCAGCGGCACCAGGACGTTGGTCTCCGGGTAGTACGCGGCGGCGCAGCCGCGGGCCGTCGGGTAGTGCACGACGCGGAACCCGGGGGCCCTGCGCTCCACGCCGTCCTTCCACTCGCCGACCAGGTCGACGTAGGAGCCGTCCGCGAGCCGCAGCTCGCGCGCGTCCTCGGGGTGGACGAACACCACGCGGCGGCCTCCGGTGACGCCGCGGTAGCGGTCGTCGAGGCCGTAGATCGTGGTGTTGTACTGGTCGTGCGAGCGCAGTGTCTGCAGCAGGAGCCGCCCCTTCGGCAGTTCGGGGTACTCGACCGGGGCGGCGGTGAAGTTGGCCTTGCCGGTGGCCGTCGGGAAGCGCCGCTCGTCGCGCGGGGCGTGGGGGAGCGCGAAGCCCGAGGGGTCCGCCACACGGGCGTTGAAGTCCTCGAAACCGGGGATCACCCGCGCGATGCGGTCGCGGATCGCCGCGTAGTCCTTCTCGAACTCCTCCCACGGCACCGTGCTGCGGGAGCCCAGGACGCGGCGGGCCAGCCGGCAGACGATGGCCGGCTCGGACAGCAGCTGCCGGCTCGCCGGCGCGAGGCGGCCGCGGGAGGCGTGCACCATGCCCATGGAGTCCTCGACCGTCACGAACTGCTCCCCGCCGTCCTGCAGATCGCGTTCGGTGCGTCCCAGGGTCGGCAGGATCAGGGCGCGCGCGCCCGTGACCGCGTGCGAGCGGTTCAGCTTGGTCGACACGTGCACGGTCAGCCGGGCCCGGCGCATCGCGGCCTCGGTGACCTCCGTGTCGGGGGAGGCGGAGACGAAGTTGCCGCCCATGGCGAAGAACACCTTCGCCCGCCCGTCGCGCAGCGCGCGGATGGCCCGTACGACGTCGTAGCCGGGCGCGCGCGGCGGGGCGAAGCCGAACTCCTTCTCCAGGGCGTCCAGGAACGCCGGCGCGGGCCGCTCGAAGATGCCCATGGTGCGGTCGCCCTGCACGTTGGAGTGGCCGCGCACCGGGCAGACGCCCGCGCCGGGGCGGCCGATGTTGCCGCGCAGCAGCAGGAAGTTGACGATCTCGCGGATCGTGGGCACGGAGTGCTTGTGCTGGGTGAGGCCCATCGCCCAGCACACGACGACGCTCTTCGACGCGAGGACCATGCGCAGGCACGTCTCGATGTCCTCGCGGGTGAGGCCGGTCGCGGTGAGGGTCGACTCCCAGTCGGTGGCGCGGGCGGCCTCGGCGAAGTCCTCGTAGCCGTGGGTGTGTTCGCGGACGAAGTCCTCGTCGACGGCACCGGGCGTCTCGAGGACCAGCTTGTTGAGGATGCGGAAGAGGGCCTGGTCGCCGCCGAGGCGGATCTGCAGGAACAGGTCGGTGAGGGCGGTGCCGGTGGCGAGGCCCCTGGGGGTCTGCGGGTTCTTGAAGCGCTCCAGGCCGGCCTCGGGCAGCGGGTTGACGCTGATGATCCGCGCGCCGTTCGCCTTGGCCTTCTCCAGGGCGGACAGCATGCGCGGGTGGTTGGTGCCGGGGTTCTGGCCGGCCACGACGATCAGGTCGGCCGTGTGCAGGTCCTCCAGCAGGACGCTGCCCTTGCCGACGCCGATCGTCTCGGACAGGGCGGAGCCGGAGGACTCGTGGCACAGGTTCGAGCAGTCGGGCAGGTTGTTGGTGCCGAGTTCGCGCGCGAACAGCTGGTAGAGGAACGCGGCCTCGTTGCTGGTGCGTCCGGAGGTGTAGAAGACGGCCTCGTCGGGGGAGGCGAGGGCGCCGATCTCCTCGGCGACGATGTCGAAGGCGCGCTCCCAGGTGACCGGCTCGTAGCGGTCGCCGCCCTCCGGGAGGTACACGGGGTGGGTCAGACGGCCCTGCTGGCCCAGCCAGTAGCCGCTGCGGCCGGCCAGGTCGGCGACGGGGTGCTCGGCGAAGAACTCGGGCGTGACCCGCCGCAGGGTGGCCTCCTCGGCCACGGCCTTCGCGCCGTTCTCGCAGAACTCCGCCGTGTGCCGGTGCTCGGGCTCCGGCCAGGCGCAGCCCGG
>NZ_LIRG01000330.1 GCF_001419695.1 Streptomyces prasinopilosus | reverse complement strand
CACGGCGTGCAGCAGGGCCTGCACCCGGGGCGGGGTGGAGCCGCCCGCCCCCTGCTGGGCCACCCGCGCCAGCTGTACGGCCTCCCGGCCGTGGCCGAGGTAGACGGCCTGCCGGCTCATGGTGACCAGGACGTACGCGCCGTAGGTCCGGTCCGCGGCGGCCTGGGAGAGGCGGAGCGCCTGGACGAAGTAGCGCTGGGCGAGCCCGTGCGCGCCGATGTCGTACGACGTCCAGCCGGCCAGCCGGGTCAGGTCGGCGACGGCGGCGAACAGGCGGCGGCCGGTCTGCTCGCCGTAGCTGCCGCGCAGCATCGGCTCGCACTCGTGCTCCAGGTAGCGCACCAGGGCCTGGCGGGCGTGGCCGCCGCCGTAGGCGTCGTCGAGGGTGCGGAACAGCTCGCCGACGGAGCGCAGGGCGGCGATGTCGCCGCCGGTGACCCGCTGGCCGGGGCCGCGTTCGGCGGCGTACCGGCGGCGGGCGGCGAATCCGGGCGGCCGTCCCGCCGGCCCGCCCGCGGAGCGGATCTGGGCGGGGACGCGGACCGCCGGCTCGGGGCGGGCCACCTTCTCGTCGGCGCGGCCGATGAGCCAGTCCCGGCTGGGCACGACGAGGCCCGCCGAGGTGAAGGCGATCTTGCGCAGCTCGGCGTGGCTGCCGGAGTCCTTGCGCCACAGCCCGCTGACGATGTCGACGGCCTCGTCGGGGGTGGCGGCGAACTCCAGGCCCGCGTAGACGGGGGCGCAGGCGTCCAGGCCGAGGTCCTGGGCGGTGAGCCTGCGGCCCAGGCGCCGGGTGAAGACCTCGGCGATGAGGGCGGGTGTGGTGCCCCTGGGCTGCTGTCCGCGCAGCCAGCGGGTGACGGAGGTCTTGTCGTATCTCAGGTCGAGCCCGTGTTCCAGGCCGAGCTGGTCCACGCGACGGGCGAGCCCCGCGTTGGAGAACCCCGCTTCTGCGATGAGCGCGGCGAGCTGGCGGTTGGGGGTGCGCTGCGCGGGTCGTTCCGACATCTGCGGTGCGGTCTCCTGCCTTCCGGCGAACGGGGCGGTGTCCGGATTGCCCGTGAGCAGCCCGTGAGCAGCTCTTATGCCTGCTGAACGGCGCGAATGTAGCGGAGGGTGAGCACCTGGTTGCAGTCTTTGACCTGCATTCATCCGATCGTGTGAGGATTGATGTCGTGGCTGACGGGGGACGGCGGCCGGGGACCGCGGACCGGCGGCCCTCCCGGGCGCCGCTACGGCGACCGGCCGTACGGTCGTACAGTGACGTGGGCACGTTTCACGCCTTACCGCGTGTCCGTGTCCCCGCCGGCCGCCCGTCCGGCCGCTCGTCCGTCCTACCGCCCTACTGCCTTACTACCGTCTGGGGAGGCACTTGCCGTGAGTGAGCTGCGGTTCGTCCGAATGGGTTTCGGGCCCGAGGCCGTCGACTACCGGGTGGCCTGGGACGAACAGCGCCGGGTGCACGCGGCGCGGTTCGCCGACGAGGTGCCCGACACCGTGATCCTGCTGGAGCACCCCCCGGTCTACACGGCCGGCCGGCGCACCCAGGACAGCGAGCGCCCCCTCGACGGGACCCCGGTCATCGACGTGGACCGCGGCGGCAAGATCACCTGGCACGGTCCCGGCCAGCTGGTGGGCTACCCGATCCAGAAGCTGCCCCGCCCGGTGGACGTGGTGGCGCACGTGCGGCGCCTGGAGGAGGCCCTGATCCGCACCTCCGCGGAGTTCGGCGTGACCGCCACCCGCATCGAGGGCCGCAGCGGGGTGTGGGTGCTGGGCGACCCGGTCGAACAGCGCCCGGCGCTCGGCGGACTCTCCCTGGACTTCGACCCCCGCCTGACCGACGAGGAGTTCGACCCGCGGCTGAACGGCCCCGAGTACGCGCCCTCCAACGCCGGCCAGCGCCGCGAGGACCGCAAGCTCGCCGCCATCGGCATCCGGGTGGCCAAGGGGGTCACCATGCACGGCTTCTCGTACAACGTGCAGCCGGACAACAAGTGGTTCGACCGGATCATCCCGTGCGGCATCCGCGACGCGGGCGTCACCTCCCTCGCGGCCGAGCTGGGCCGCGACATCACGGTCGACGAGGTGCTCCCGGTCGTCGAGCACCACCTGCGCGACATCCTGGAGCACGCCGACCTCAAGCCCCGGGAGATCGTCCGCGCGAGCGCCTGATCCGGCCCGGCTCCGGTCCGCCCCGCACGAGGGGCCCCGGGGGCGCGTCCCCGCGCCTCGGAGGTCGGCCTGACCGGCGGGCCGAACAAACACGGGCGTACCCTGGTGTACGCCGAAGAATCGAAGCTAGGGAGCCGATGTGTCCGCAGTCGCACCCGACGGACGCAAGATGCTGCGCCTGGAGGTCCGCAACAGCCAGACCCCCATCGAGCGCAAGCCCGAGTGGATCAAGACGCGGGCCAAGATGGGGCCCGAGTACACGAAGATGCAGAACCTCGTGAAGAGCGAGGGCCTGCACACGGTCTGCCAGGAAGCCGGCTGCCCGAACATCTACGAGTGCTGGGAGGACCGCGAGGCGACCTTCCTCATCGGCGGTGACCAGTGCACCCGGCGCTGCGACTTCTGCCAGATCGACACGGGCAGGCCCGAGGCCCTCGACCTCGACGAGCCGCGCCGCGTGGGCGAGTCCGTGGTCACCATGGACCTGAACTACGCCACCATCACCGGCGTCGCCCGCGACGACCTGGAGGACGGCGGCGCCTGGCTGTACGCCGAGACCGTGCGCCAGATCCACGCGCAGACCGCCGGCCGCGCGGACGGCCGCACCAAGGTCGAGCTGCTGGCCCCCGACTTCAACGCCGTTCCGGAGCAGCTGGCGGAGGTCTTCTCCTCCCGCCCCGAGGTCTTCGCGCACAACGTCGAGACGGTGCCCCGCATCTTCAAGCGGATCCGTCCCGGCTTCCGCTACGACCGCTCCCTGAAGGTCATCACCGAGGCCCGCGACTACGGCCTGGTCACCAAGTCGAACCTGATCCTCGGCATGGGCGAGACCCGCGAGGAGGTCGGCGAGGCGCTGAGGCAGCTGCACGACGCCGGCTGCGAGCTGGTCACCATCACGCAGTACCTGCGCCCGTCGGTGCGGCACCACCCCGTCGAGCGCTGGGTGAAGCCGCACGAGTTCGTGGAGCTGAAGGAGGAGGCCGAGCAGATCGGCTTCTCCGGCGTGATGTCCGGCCCGCTGGTCCGCTCCTCGTACCGCGCCGGGCGCCTCTACCGGATGGCGGTCGAGAAGCGCGGTACGTACGTCGCGGCGCAGGCCGTCTGACACGGCGCCCCCGCCCGTTCCGGCCTCCGGGCGAGGCATACGTGTGAACTCGCGCACAAGATACTACCGGCGAGTAATGGCCGGGACGACGCGGCCCCGGCCGTCCTCGCAGATGAGGGCGTACGCCGGGGCCGCGCCGTCCTCCACGGGGCCGGAACCTCGGCTTCACGTGCGTTTGACCGGCGGGTCACGCCCTGGTAACACCAATCAGTGACCCTGGTTTCACGCCCCGTACTCCCGCACCCGAAGACACTTCGAGGGGGATCCCCGATGCAGGCCGCGCCCGTCCGCGCCACCGCCATCCCGTCCTTCGGCACCGCCCTGCGCGCCGTCGAGTCGCTCCTGCTGAGCGGCGGCCAGCGCACCGCCCGCCGCAACGCCTGGACCTCCGTCCTGGAGGACCGCCGGCGCGCCAAGGACCGGGTCGAGGCGCAGCGCGTGCTCGACCAGTCCCCGACCGTCACGAGCCTCTGACCCCTCCCCCGTTCCCCGGCGGGGGTCCCGCGCCCGCTGTCCGCGCGTCCCCCGCCCGGTCCCTCACGGGCACTGCCGTCGTCCCCGGTCCCGGGGGCACGTAGACTTCGGGGCATGGCGAGGAAGGAAACCGCAGCGGACGCTGCGAACCCCGGGCGACTGAAGCAGATCGCCCTGACCTACAAGATGACCCGCAGGGCCGACAAAAAGATCGGTCTTGTACTCGCGGCTGTCGGAATCGTCACCTTCGGTGTCTTCCTCGCGATTGGTTTCTTGATCGGTCACCCCATCTATCTCGGCATCCTGGGCTTCCTGCTCGCCTTCCTCGCGACGGCGATCGTGTTCGGGCGCAGGGCCGAGCGAGCGGCCTTCGGGCAGATGGAGGGACAGCCGGGCGCCGCCGCGGCCGTACTGGACAACGTCGGCCGGGGCTGGACCACCACCCCCGCCGTGGCGATGAACCGCAACCAGGACGTGGTGCACCGCGCGGTCGGCAAGGCCGGCATCGTGCTGATCGCCGAGGGCAACCCGAACCGGGTGAAGAGCCTGCTCGCCGCCGAGAAGAAGCGGATGAACCGCATCGTCGCGGACGTCCCGGTGCACGACATGGTCGTGGGCAGGGGCGAGGGCCAGGTCGAGCTGAAGAAGCTGCGCACCACCATGCTCAAGCTGCCCCGCGTCCTGACGGGCCCGCAGGTCACCGCGACCAACGACCGGCTGCGCGCGCTGGGCGACCTGATGAGCAACATGCCGCTCCCCAAGGGCCCGATGCCCAAGGGCATGAAGCTCCCCAAGGGCGGCCCGAAGGCCCGCTGAGGCCCGTATACGACCACGAAGCCGTACGAGGANNTCCTCGTACGGCTTCGTGGTACCGGGTACCGGCTTCGTCCCGCCGTGCCGCCGCCCGGTACCGCCGTGCCGCCGGCTGCGTCAGATCCGCACCTCGACCGTGCGGGCGAGCCGGTCGTGCAGGCCGCGGCCGTCGCGGTCCCAGACCAGGGCGGGGAGGGCCAGGCAGAGCAGCGCCGAGCGGATCAGGGCGCGCACCGGCTGGACCCGGCCGCTCCCGAGGGCGACGACGCGCAGCCCGAAGAGGCGCTTGCCGGGAGTGAAGCCGACCGTGCCGACGGTCAGGACGCTCAGCGCGAAGAACAGCAGGAGGGCCCAGTTGCCGGTGCTCTGCCCGTAGCCGTCGGTGATGAGGCCGTATGCGATCAGGAGGCACAGCGCCCAGTCGACGGCCAGGGCGCCGATCCTGCGCCCCGGACGGGCGAGGGAGCCCGGTCCGTCCTCCGGCAGCCCCAGCTGCTCGCCCCGGTAGCCGAACTCGGCGCCGGCCTCTTCGAGGGCCGCGCGCGGCCCGGAGAGCCACGATCCGATTGCCTGCCTGTTGTCCACCCGACCACGGTACTGCGCCCGCGCACGGCGGGCGCGGGGTGGGGTGGGGCGGCGGGGAACCCGGGGGGCGGCGGTGCGGTGGCGGGAGGCGGCCGGGCTACCGTGGGAGATGGGCCGGTTAACTTGTGCGAAACAAATGGGTCACGCCCGAGAAATCACCCCTGCCTAGGGTCGAGCACAGCGTGGGTCACCCGCACTGGCCGCACGAACGATCTACCACCCCGGCGGGACGGTCGGGAGTAGGAGGAGCTGGATGTTCCAGAACGCCGACGAGGCCAAGAAGTTCATCGCGGACGAGGACGTCAAGTTCGTCGACGTCCGATTCTGCGACCTCCCGGGCGTGATGCAGCACTTCACGGTGCCTGCTGAGGCGTTCGACCCCGACGAGGAACTGGCCTTCGACGGATCCTCGATCCGCGGCTTCCAGGCCATCCACGAGTCCGACATGGCGCTGCGCGCGGACCTGACGACCTCCAGGGTCGACCCGTTCCGCCGCGACAAGACGCTGAACATCAACTTCTTCATCCACGACCCGATCACGGGCGAGCAGTACTCCCGCGACCCGCGCAACGTCGCCAAGAAGGCCGAGGCCTACCTCACCTCCACCGGCATCGCGGACACCGCCTTCTTCGGCCCCGAGGCCGAGTTCTACGTCTTCGACAGCGTGCGCTTCAACACCTCGGCGAACGAGTCCTTCTACCACATCGACTCCGAGGCGGGCGCCTGGAACACCGGTGCGGTGGAGGACAACCGCGGTTACAAGGTCCGTTACAAGGGCGGTTACTTCCCGGTCCCGCCGGTCGACCACTTCGCCGACCTGCGCGCCGAGATCTCCCTGGAGCTGGACCGGGCCGGCCTGAAGGTCGAGCGCCAGCACCACGAGGTGGGCACGGCCGGCCAGGCCGAGATCAACTACAAGTTCAACACCCTGCTCGCGGCCGCCGACGACCTGCAGCTCTTCAAGTACATCGTGAAGAACGTCGCCTGGCGCAACGGCAAGACCGCGACCTTCATGCCGAAGCCGATCTTCGGTGACAACGGCTCGGGCATGCACGTCCACCAGTCGCTGTGGACGGGCGGCTCCCCGCTGTTCTACGACGAGCAGGGCTACGCCGGCCTGTCGGACATGGCCCGCTACTACATCGGCGGCATCCTCCGGCACGCCCCGTCGCTGCTGGCCTTCACCAACCCGACGGTGAACTCGTACCACCGCCTGGTGCCGGGCTTCGAGGCGCCGGTGAACCTGGTGTACTCGCAGCGCAACCGCTCCGCCGCGATGCGCATCCCGATCACCGGCTCGAACCCGAAGGCCAAGCGCGTCGAGTTCCGCGCCCCGGACGCCTCCGGCAACCCGTACCTGGCGTTCTCGGCGCTGCTGCTCGCGGGCCTGGACGGCATCAAGAACAAGATCGAGCCGGCCGAGCCGATCGACAAGGACCTGTACGAGCTGGCTCCCGAGGAGCACGCCAACGTGGCGCAGGTCCCGACCTCGCTCGGCGCCGTCCTCGACCGCCTCGAGGCCGACCACGAGTTCCTCCTCCAGGGCGACGTCTTCACGCCGGACCTGATCGAGACGTGGATCGACCTCAAGCGCACCACCGAGATCGCCCCGCTGGCCCTGCGCCCGCACCCGCACGAGTTCGAGCTGTACTTCGACGTGTGACACCGCCCCGGGTCAGAGCGGGCAACCGCTCTCCCGGGCCGTCCTCGGGCCGTCGGCCGTGCCCTNNAGGGCACGGCCGACGGCCCGTTCCGGGCCCGGGGGGGGCGACGGCGGCCGCCGGTCCCGCCCGGGCCGTGCTCACCGCCGGAGGGGCACGAGCGCCGCAGCGAAGTCGGGCGGACGGCCGGTCGGCCCGAGCGGTCCCGGACCGCTGCCATGCGTCACGACGAGCGCGCACGCGTGTTCCACGGCGCGATCGTCCCGGCCCCGGCCGGACCGCGGTGTCCCGGACCGCTACCGCACGGAGCAGTAGAGCCGGGCGCCCTGGCCGGTGGCAGCGCGGGCCAGGGATGCCAGCTCGGCGAGGTGATCCACGGCCTCGTCCTCCCCGATGAACTCCCCGTCGGCCCGCCGCAGGCGCGACCACCTGCGGGCCACGTCGTCACGTCGCGGCGGGTCCTGCGTCGCGAGCAGGGCCTGGAGCCGCTCCGAGATCATGAAGACGTAGCAGCCGTCGTGCGTGATCCCGGTCAGCACCTGCGGCTCGCCGGCCCGCGCGAGTTCCTGCGGGCCGTCCCCGGTGAAGAGGCTCTCCCACTCGACCACGGCGTCCGCGGGATCGTAGACCCCCACGGGAACGGTCCTGAACGCCCGGTACGGGCTGAAGCCCTGGACCGCAGCCGCCGAGTCGCGATCAGGCGCGATGAAGAAGTCTGCCCAGTCGTCCACCCCCGCATCATGCCCGGCGCCCGGCGGGGTCCTGCCCCCGCGAGGCGGGGGTGGTCCGGCGGACCCCGCCGGGCGCCGGGCATGATGCGGGGGTGGACGACTGGGCAGACTTCTTCATCGCGCCTGATCGCGACTCGGCGGCTGCGGTCCAGGGCTTCAGCCCGTACCGGGCGTTCAGGACCGTTCCCGTGGGGGTCTACGATCCCGCGGACGCCGTGGTCGA
>NZ_LIRG01000033.1 GCF_001419695.1 Streptomyces prasinopilosus | reverse complement strand
TCTCGGCGCTCGGTCTGGGCCTCCTCGGCGACTCGTTCCAGGTCGCCTACCAGCTGCCGACCATGATCTACATCCTCACCGTCGGCGGCGGCCTCAACTCCGTCTTCGTGCCGCAGCTCGTCCGTTCGATGAAGGACGACGCCGACGGCGGCATCGCGTACGCCAACCGGCTGCTGACCCTGGTGATGGTGGCCCTGGCCGCGCTCACCACCGTCGCCTGGCTCGCCGCTCCGCTCCTCGTGCGGGCGCTGTCGAACCCGGTCGCCTCCGACCCCGCGGCCAACGAGGTCGCCGTCACCTTCACCCGCTACTTCCTGCCCTCGATCTTCTTCATGGGCGTGCACGTGGTGATGGGCCAGATCCTCAACGCGCGCGGACGGTTCGGCGCGATGATGTGGACCCCGGTCCTCAACAACATCGTCATCATCGTGACGCTCGGTACGTTCATCTACGTCTACGGCACCGCCGCCTCTTCGAAGATGACCGTCACGAGCATTCCGCCCGAGGGCCAGCGTCTCCTCGGCATCGGTGTCCTGCTCGGCCTGGTCGTCCAGGCCCTGGCCATGATCCCGTACCTGCGCGAGACGGGGTTCCGTATCCGTCTGCGCTTCGACTGGAGGGGCCACGGGCTGGGCAAGGCGGCGAGGCTCGCCAAGTGGACCATCCTGTTCGTGCTCGCCAACCAGGCGGGCGCGCTGGTCGTGACCCAGCTCTCCACCGCCGCCGGCCTGGACTCCGACGTCCAGGGCACCGGTTTCGCCGCCTACGCCAACGCCCAGCTGATCTGGGGTCTGCCCCAGGCCATCATCACCGTCTCCCTGATGGCCGCCCTGCTGCCCCGTATCTCCCGGTCGGCGGCCGAGGACGACGGGGGCGCCGTCCGGGACGACATCTCCCAGGGACTGCGCACCACGGCCGTCGCGATCGTGCCGATCGCCTTCGGCTTCATCGCGCTCGGCATCCCGATGTGCACCCTGATCTTCGGCTCCTCGGGCACCGACGCGGCGACCAACATGGGGTACATGCTGATGGCCTTCGGCCTCGGCCTGATTCCCTACTCCGTGCAGTACGTCGTCCTGCGTGCCTTCTACGCCTACGAGGACACCCGGACCCCCTTCTACAACACGGTCATCGTGGCCGTGGTCAACGCGGTCGCCTCGGCGGTCTGCTTCTTCGTCCTCCCGGCCCGTTGGGCCGTGGTCGGCATGGCCGCCTCGTACGGTGTGGCCTACGCGGCCGGTGTCGGTATCGCCTGGCGGCGGCTGCGCGCGAAGCTGGGCGGGGACCTGGACGGCGCCCGGGTCCTGCGGACGTACGCCCGACTGTGCATCGCCTCGGTTCCGGCCGCTCTCCTCGCCGGTGCGGCCTGCTACGGGATCGGGAACACCCTCGGTCAGGGCGTCGTCGGTTCCTTCGTCTCGCTGCTGGCCGGCGGAGCCGTACTGCTCGGTGTCTTCTTCGTCGCCGCGCGCCGGATGCGCATCGTGGAGGTCAACTCGCTGGTCGGTATGGTCCGTGGGCGCCTGGGACGCTGAGGCGGGGGTAGGCGCACAACCATCGTCAGCCCTTGTGTGTCGTGCATAGCGGCGGACTGTGGGCACAATTGGTTTCGGCGTCGGACGGTGCGCACGGGCCGTCGTCCGACGCGTACATGGATGGGGAGGCAGGGAACGACGGTGGCGGAACGGAGCACAGCTGCCGTCGACGTGGCAGACAACAGTGACGACCAGTCGCTGACCGCGCAGGCGGACCAGTCCACGGCCGACGGGGTGGCCAAGAACCAGGAGCGGGCAACGGACAGCGACGCGGCACAGGAGAGCACCGGCACCGGGATCGGCGGTTCCGGGAAGACGCCGCCCCTCGAACTGCACAGCGGCCACAAGCTCGCCAGACGCTACCGCCTCGAGGAGTGCGTCACCCGTCTGGACGGATTCAGCAGCTGGCGTGCCGTGGACGAGAAGCTCCGCCGCGCCGTCGGCGTGCACATCCTGCCCGCGGATCACTCGCGTGCCCGCTCCGTCCTGGCCGCGGCCCGTTCCTCCGCCCTGCTGGGCGACCCGCGCTTCGTTCAGGTCCTGGACGCCGTCGAGGAGGACGACGTCGTCTACGTCGTCCACGAGTGGCTGCCCGACGCGACCGAGCTGACCACGCTCCTGGCGGCCGGCCCGCTGGAGGTGTACGACGCCTACCAGATGACCAGTCAGATCTCCTCCGCCATGGCCGCGGCCCACCGCGAGGGACTCGCCCATCTGCGTCTGAACCCCAACGCGGTACTGCGCACCTCGACCGGTCAGTGGCGCATCCGGGGCCTCGCGGTGAACGCGGCGCTCCGCGGCATCGGCTCCGACACCCCGCAGCGCACCGACACCGAGTCCATCGGCGCCCTGCTGTACGCGGCACTCACTCAGCGTTGGCCGTACGAGAGCGACGCCTACGGCCTGTCCGGGCTGCCGAAGGACATCGGTCTGATCCCGCCCGACCAGGTGCGGGCCGGTGTTCACCGCGGTCTGTCCGAACTCGCCATGCGCGCCCTGGCCAACGACGGTGCCACCGCCTCGCGTCACGAGTCCCCCTGCACCACGCCGGAGGAACTGGTCAAGGCGATCGGTGAGATGCCCCGCATCCGCCCGCCGGAGCCCGTGTTCGCCACCCCGCCGGACTACCAGCGCACGACCTACCAGCAGGGCTCCTACGGGCGCCCGGCGCCCGGTCCCCGCGTCACACAGCCGGTCCCCGTCCCCCCGCCCCCGCTGCAGAGCCCTACGGGCAAGGCCCTGAAGTGGGCCGTCTCCGCCCTGCTGATCGCCGCGCTCGGTCTGGGCAGTTGGCAGCTCGCCGACGCCCTCATCGGCCAGGGCAACACCGCGGACGACACCGACAAGACGCAGACGACGGACGGGAGCGACAAGGGCGGCAACAAACCCAAGCCGGCCGAACCGCTCACGATCCAGGGCGCCCAGGAGTACGTCGCGTCGGGCAGTGCCCAGGCTCCGGGTGACGTCGCGAAGACGTACGACAACGACAGCGAGACCTACTGGCGGACCAAGAAGTACAACGAGGGTCCGAAGCTCGCGCCGTACAAGCCCGGTGTGGGCATCGTCTACGACCTCGGCGCGGCCAAGGAGATCTCGACGGCGTCGATAGGACTCCGCTACACCGGTGACCACACGACGGTGCATCTCTACGCGGCGGACTCGCTGACGCCGTCGACCGGGATCGACGGCATGAAGGAGATCGGGACCGGCACGACCAGCGCCGGGTCGCTGAACCTGAAGGCTTCGGAGGCGGTGAAGACCCGGTACGTACTGCTGTGGATCACGGCCGTACCGAACGCTCCCGCCGACGGCTTCAGCTCCGCCGGCTACAAGCAGGCCATCACCGACCTGAAGTTCACCGGCTGACGCCTCACCGGGCGAGGGGGGAGGGGTCCCGATGCCGGATGGCACCACGCACCGCGACGCAAGCGATCAGGACCTCCTCACCCGTCATGTGGAGGGGGATCCCGAAGCCTTCGGCGAACTGGTGCGACGACACCGGGACAGGTTGTGGGCGGTCGCCCTGCGGACGCTGGGAGACCGCGAGGAAGCCGCTGACGCGGTTCAGGACGCCCTCGTCTCCGCCTACCGGGCCGCCCATACCTTTAGGGGCCAGTCGGCCGTCACGACATGGCTGCACCGGATCACGGTGAACGCCTGTCTGGACCGTGCGCGCAAGACCGCCTCCCGGAAGACCTCTCCCGTCGAGGACACGGAGCGCCTGGACCAGTTGCTGGAGCCCCACGAATCCGCTTCGGCCCCCGCGGAACGCAACGATCTGCACCGCCAGCTCATCGAAGCGATGGGGACACTGCCCCCCGACCAGCGGGCGGCGCTCGTCCTCGTGGACATGCAGGGTTACCCGGTGGCCGAGGCCGCCCGCATCCTCGACGTGCCCACCGGCACGGTGAAGAGCCGCTGCGCCCGGGGCAGGGCCAGACTCCTGCCCCTTCTGCGCCATCTGCGGCCGGACGGCACCGGTGACCGCGGGAGACCCGGGAAGGAACGGAACCGGACGCAGGGGACCTCCGTCCCATCCGCAGCAGGACCGCATCGAGCGGATCCGCCGGCTGAAGAACCGAGTGGCCCCGCGGCAGCGAAGGGCGGAGGTGGGCGAGCGTGACCTCGACGACAGACATGACGGAACACCCGGACGTGGAGGAGATCTCCGACCTCACCGAAGGGCTTCTGCCGCCCGCCCGGGAGACCACTGTGCGCCGGCACCTGGACGAGTGCGCGCTATGCGCGGACGTCCGTGCCTCCTTGGAGGAGATCCGGGGAGCGCTGGACACCGTGCCGGGTCCACCCCGCATGCCGGCCGAGGTGGCGAGCCGTATCGACGCCGCGCTCGCCGCGGAAGCTCTGCTGCACGCCACAGCTCCGGAGCCCGGAGACCCCGCGGAATCGGTCGGCGCGGAACCCGCCGGCGCTTCTCGTGCTCTGCCCGAGGGTGATCGCGTGCATGTTTCACGTGAAACATCGGTACCGCGTGAAGCATCTGCGGCAGGCCGTCGCGCCGGACGCCCTCGGCCTTCCACGACCGGTCCGGGCCGCAAGGGCCGCCTGCGGCACGGACGTCGCGGGGTCGCAGTACTGGGTACCGCCTTCACCATCGCGGCTCTGGGGCTCGGCACCGTACTCCTCTCGTCCCAGAACGAGGACGCGGGGAACGGCCGTCGGACGACCGCCACGGACACCTTCTCCGAGGAAAGGCTGGAGAAGCAGGTCTCCGATCTTCTCGCACAGAACCGGATGATGGTCGGCTCCTCCCACAGTGCACAGCCCTTCGGAAAGGAGTCGGCATCCGGTACCACTGTCGGCCCCAGGGTGCTCAGGGCCACGGTCCCGGAATGCGTCCGTGAAGGGATCGGTCGCGACGACGCCGCCCTCGCCACGGAGGAGGGCACCTATGAGGGGCGAGAGGCCGTGCTGGTGGTGCTTCCCGACACCTCCGACGACACCAAGGTGACCGCCTACGTCGTCGATGCCTCCTGTGTCACCGATCCCGCCTCTGCCTCCGCCGCGAAGGTTTTGCTGGAGCACGCCTACACACGCGACTGAGGGCGCGTTCCCCCCGCATCCTGTGTGGTGTCTCATACGGCGTGCGTCTCTCCGGACCTACCCCGGGGGCAGGTCCGTGTACTCGGGCACAGCGGGAATGCGCGCCCCTTAGGATCCGTTGGGTGAGGTGAGAGTTCCGACAGAAGCTCCCACCGGTCGGATGACACAGACCAGAGACGAGGAATCAAGCTGTGAGCGACGTCCGTAACGTGATCATCATCGGTTCGGGGCCTGCCGGCTACACCGCGGCGCTCTACACCGCCCGCGCGTCGCTGAAGCCTCTGGTGTTCGAGGGCGCCGTCACTGCCGGTGGCGCGCTGATGAACACGACCGATGTCGAGAACTTCCCGGGCTTCCAGGACGGCATCATGGGCCCCGAGCTCATGGACAACATGCGCGCCCAGGCAGAGCGTTTCGGTGCCGAGCTCAT
The DNA here is from genome assembly GCF_001419695.1 of Streptomyces prasinopilosus. Taxonomy (GTDB): domain Bacteria; phylum Actinomycetota; class Actinomycetes; order Streptomycetales; family Streptomycetaceae; genus Streptomyces; species Streptomyces prasinopilosus. The sequence continues at coordinate 8,854 of NZ_LIRG01000033.1, read as the reverse complement.
TCCGGACGATGTGGTCTCCGTGGACCTGGCCGGTGAGATCAAGACCGTCACGGACACGGCGGGCACGGTCCACAAGGCGAGGGCCGTCATCATCACCACCGGCTCGCAGCACCGCAAGCTCGGTCTGCCGAACGAGGACGCCCTCTCCGGTCGTGGTGTCTCCTGGTGTGCCACGTGTGACGGCTTCTTCTTCAAGGACCAGGACATCGCCGTGATCGGCGGTGGTGACACCGCGATGGAGGAGGCCACCTTCCTCTCGCGGTTCGCCAAGTCCGTCACGATCGTTCACCGTCGCGACACCCTGCGGGCCTCGAAGGCGATGCAGGAGCGTGCCATCGCCGACCCGAAGATCTCGTTCGTCTGGGACAGCGAGGTCGCCGAGGTCCAGGGCGACCAGAAGCTCTCGGGTCTGAAGCTGCGGAACGTCAAGACCGGCGAACTTTCGGACCTGGCGGTGACCGGTCTGTTCATCGCGATCGGGCACGACCCCCGTACGGAACTCTTCAAGAGCCAGCTGGAGCTGGACGACGAGGGCTACCTGAAGGTGGAGGCGCCCTCGACGCGCACGAACATCGCCGGTGTGTTCGGTGCCGGTGACGTGGTCGACCACACCTACCGCCAGGCGATCACCGCGGCCGGTACGGGCTGTGCCGCCGCCCTCGACGCCGAGAGGTTCCTTGCCTCTCTCGCCGACGAGAAGAAGGCCGAGCCCGAGAAGACCGCGGTCTGACTTCCACCCACCCCACGTACCAACCAGCTAAGGAGCCCGCCGTGGCCGGCACCCTGAAGAACGTGACGGACGATTCCTTCGACGAGGACGTCCTCAAGAGCGACAAGCCCGTCCTGGTGGACTTCTGGGCCGCCTGGTGCGGTCCCTGCCGCCAGATCGCCCCTTCCCTCGAGGCCATTGCCGCGGAGTACGGGGACAAGATCGAAATCGTCAAGCTGAACATCGACGAGAACCCGGGTACGGCCAGCAAGTACGGCGTCATGTCCATCCCGACCCTGAACGTCTACCAGGGCGGTGAGGTCGTCAAGACCATCCGTGGCGCCAAGCCGAAGGCGGGGATCATCCGCGACCTCGAGGACTTCATCGCCCGGTGATCACCGGCCGCTTCGCCGGCGGCACATGTTTCACGTGAAACACGAAGGGGCCGACTCACAGGGGTCGGCCCCTTCGCATGAGGTGCCCCGGCTCCTCGTCACCGGTATCACCGGCCGGGCTCCAGGGCGTCAGCAGTTCCAGGCCGATCCTCATCGCCCGGCTCAGAGGGGACGCAGTGCCGGTTCCTTCTGCACTGCTCCGAGCAAGCGGTCCAACGCCATCTCGACGTCGTCCTTCCACGACAGCGTCGTCCGCAGTTCCAGCCTGAGGCGGGGATACGCGGGGTGTTGGCGGACCGTCTTGAATCCCACTGCCAGCAGATGATCAGCAGGCAGCACACAGGCCGGCGTCTTCCAGCGCGCATCGCCGAAGGCCTCGATCGCTTTGAACCCGCGACGCAGCAGGTCCTTCGCCACCGTCTGCACCATCACTCTTCCCAGCCCCTGCCCCTGGTAGCCCGGCACGATGAACGCGGTCATCAACTGCACCGCATCGGGCGACACGGGACTCGTGGGGAAAGCCGTGGCACGCGGCACGTAGGCGGGCGGGGCGTAGAGAACGAAACCCACGGGGACGTCATCCACGTAGGCGACCCTTCCGCACGACCCCCAGTCCAGGAGGACGGCGGAGATCCACGATTCCTTCTCGACCGCTGACGTACCCGCCTTTACCGCTGCTTCACCACTGACGGGATCGAGCTCCCAGAAGACACACGAGCGACAGTTCCGGGGAAGGTCCTGAAGGTTGTCCAGTGTGAGCGGTGCGAGCCGACGCCCCATGAAGCCTGTGCCTCCCTTCCTTCGCCTGCTGCCTCGTGGACGGCTTTCAGAGCATGCCGCTCCTTGAGGAGGCTGCCGATGAACCCGCCGCAGGCAGCGATCACCCACCCCGTTCCCACCAGTCCGGTGCGGCTCAGCATGCGCATGGCCCCTGCCTTGTGCTCAGAGAGTCAGAGGTACTACCGGTGGATACACCTCGTATGTCCCAGCATCGTATCCACGAAGCGATTCCGTCGATACCGGCAGAAAGCAAAGGGCGGACCATGTTCCGGCACGTACCGGACATGATCCGCCGTCGGTCAGCAGCTCGGCCGAACCGACCGGTGCTTCAGGACTCGTCCTCTCCGGCATCGTCGTCCACAAGGCTCCTGTGCAGAACCGGTCCCTCATCAGGAGCGAGCGTGCCGAGGATGCGTTCAAGATCTTCCATGGAGGCGAACTCGACGGTGATCTTGCCCTTCTTCTGCCCCAGGTCGACCTTCACCCGCGTCTCGAAGCGATCCGAGAGGCGTGTGGCCAGATCGGACAGGGCCGGCGACACCCGTGCCCCCGCCCGCGGCCCCTTGGCCCGCGGTGCCTTCTGAGGCCCGGACCCCATCAGCGTGACGATCTCTTCGACGGCCCGCACCGAGAGTCCCTCGGCCACGATCCGATGGGCCAGCCTGTCCTGCTCCTCGGAGTCCTCGACGGACAGCAGAGCACGCGCATGGCCGGCGGAGAGCACTCCGGCGGCGACCCGGCTCTGGACCCTCGGCGAGAGCTTCAGCAGACGCAGGGTGTTGGACACCTGCGGACGGGAGCGACCGATGCGGTCCGCCAGCTGATCGTGGGTGCAGTTGAAGTCCTTGAGCAGCTGGTCGTAGGCGGCTGCCTCTTCCAGCGGGTTCAGCTGGGCCCGGTGCAGATTCTCCAGAAGAGCGTCCAGAAGGAGCTTCTCGTCCTCCGTGGCCCGGACGATCGCCGGGATGGCCTCGAGCCCCGCCAGGCGGCAAGCCCGCCAGCGACGCTCGCCCATGATGAGCTCGTAGTGCGCCGGCCCGACCTGTCGTACGACAACAGGCTGGAGGAGGCCGACCTCCTTGATGGACGTGACGAGTTCTGCCAGCGCGTCCTCGTCGAAGACCGCACGGGGCTGACGCGGGTTCGGCTTGATGGACTCGATGGGGATCTCGGCGAAGTGTGCCCCCAGAGGAGACAGGGATGCCTCTGCCACGCCGTGTGCCGAGAACTCCCCCGTTTCACGTGGAACGGAGGACAGGACAGCCAGCTTCGCGGCGGCCACCCCGCGCTCGGCCGACGTCGGGGGACCGGCGGGAGACGCGGAGGCAGGGCCTCCCGGCACGGTCGGGGCAGCCGCCTTCTCTGTCGGGGCAGCAGGGATCAGTGCGCCGAGACCACGACCCAACCCTCTCCGTCGCTCACTCACTGGACGCCCTCCACCATGCTCGGATCGTTCTGCTGTGCGCCGATGTGCGCGTTCGATGCGTCGTAACTGATGCCTACGCCCCTCAGCGCGATCTCTCGTGCCGCCTCAAGATAGGAGAGGGCACCGCTCGATCCAGGATCGTAGGTCAGCACCGTCTGCCCGTAGCTCGGTGCCTCCGAGATACGTACGGAACGAGGAATGCTCGTCCGCAGCACCTCTTCACCGAAGTGACTGCGTACCTCGTCCGCGACCTGGGACGCGAGTCGCGTCCGGCCGTCGTACATGGTGAGCAGGATCGTCGAGACATGCAGAGAGGGGTTGAGGTGCCCCCGCACCAGATCGACGTTGCGGAGCAGCTGCCCCAGCCCTTCCAGCGCGTAGTACTCGCACTGGATCGGAATCAGGACCTCCTGACCTGCCACCATCGCATTGACCGTCAGCAGGCCGAGCGACGGGGGGCAGTCGATGAGGATGTAGTCCAGAGGCTGCTCGTAGGCTTGGATCGCCCGTTGCAACCGGCTCTCCCTTGCCACCAGGGACACCAGCTCGATCTCGGCACCGGCAAGATCGATCGTGGCGGGGGCGCAGAAAAGGCCTTCCACGTCGGGAACCGGCTGGACCACTTCCGCCAGCGGCCTGCTCTCGACCAACACGTCATAAATGGAAGGAACTTCGGCGTGGTGGTCAATCCCCAGAGCCGTGGACGCGTTGCCCTGAGGGTCGAGGTCGATCACCAGGACCCGAGCACCATGGAGCGCGAGTGACGCGGCAAGGTTGACGGTCGTCGTCGTCTTGCCCACGCCACCCTTCTGGTTGGCGACCACCATGAGGCGTGTCTGCTCAGGTCGTGGCAGGCCCTCACCTGCGCGGCCCAGCGCGTCCACCGCCACCTGGGCAGCACGACCAACGGGAGTGTCGTCCATCGGAGGCGGTGTTTCACGTGAAACATCCGCCCCCATCGATTCGGTACGGGGACCGGGGACCGGGTCGGTCATCGGTCCCGCGATGTTGGCGTCGGACCGCAAGGATTCACTCTCCTCGACTTCAGGCTCGCAATGAACAGAGCCTCCCATGCCTTCGGGGTCATGAACCAGCGAGGCCTTACGTTCTGTGGAGAAAACCACCTCTGTGGACAACTCCGTGCCCCCCGAGGGGGATGGATTCTCGCGGGAAACAGGACCCTCTCCGAGTGAGCCGAGAGGCTTACGGGCGCGGGGCTGGGCTGCGGCGCGACCGCGACTGATGATGCCGTGCAGCAGGGAGCGATGTTTCACGTGAAACACGATGCACAGCAGCCGGGGCCGCACTGTCGCGACACTCCGGCACGCGACGGCAGGGCAGCTTGTGTGGAGTAGACCTGACCCTCAGGAGGTACGCCTGATCGTCAGCCGCCCTGCCGCGGGACGCGCGGAAATCTCTTCATCCCCGACGGCGTCGTACGCGCCCCGTGCGGGCGGCCTTCGCGCGCTTCGCCGCGAAGCGCACACCCCCGGGGCTCTCCCCGACCTCGACGCGCACGACGGTGGACATCGGCTCCACCACGCCTTCGCCCACGTGCACGACCGACGTCGCCACCGCACCGAGTTTGTTCAGGGCGGTGGTCGCGCTCTTCAGCTCTTCCTCGGCGGTATCGCCCTTGAGCGCGAGCATCTCTCCGTAGGGCCGGAGCAGGGGGATGCCCCAGGTGGCGAGGCGATCCAGCGGCGCCACGGCCCGCGCGGTCACCACATGGACCGGCGGCAGTGTCCCCATGACCTCCTCGGCCCGGCCCCGGACGACCGTCACATGGTCCAGGCCCAGCAGCTCCACCACTTCGGTCAGGAAGGTGGTGCGCCGCAGCAGCGGTTCCAGCAATGTGATCTTGAGATCCTCACGGACCAGTGCCAGGGGAATGCCCGGCAGGCCGGCACCCGAACCGACGTCGCACACCGTCACCCCCTCGGGAACGACCTCCGAGAGCACCGCGCAGTTCAGCAGATGTCGCTGCCACAGCCGGGGTACCTCCCGCGGGCCGATCAGACCGCGCTGCACACCTGCCTCGGCGAGCAGCTCCGCGTAACGCACCGCGTCCGCGAAGCGTTCACCGAACACCTCACGGGCCTGCTCGGGCGCAGGGGGAAGCTCCGCTGCCTCCGTCACGGGGGACCGTCCTTCCGTACTGTGCCGGCCCGGCCGGCACCACAGAACTATCAGGCTGACAAAATTCGGCCCCGTCTGCGCAACAGACGGGGCCGGTGGAATGGGAACCGTTCAGGCGGGAAGCACGACGACGAAGCGCTGCGGCTCCTCGCCCTCGGATTCACTGCTCAGGCCGGCAGCCTTGACCGCATCGTGCACGACCTTGCGCTCGAACGGCGTCATCGGGGCGAGCTTCACGGGCTCACCACTGCTCCTGGCCTCGGCGGCGGCCTTCGCTCCGATCTCGGACAGCTCGGCACGCTTCTTGGCGCGGTATCCGGCGATGTCGAGCATCAGCCGACTGCGGTCACCGGTCTCACGGTGCACGGCCAGGCGCGTGAGCTCCTGGAGCGCTTCGAGTACCTCACCGTCGCGACCGACCAGCTTCTGCAGGTCACGGCCGGACGAGTCGCTGATGATCGAGACAGAGGCACGGTCGGCCTCGACGTCCATGTCGATGTCACCGTCGAGGTCGGCGATGTCGAGCAGACCCTCCAGGTAGTCCGCTGCGATCTCGCCTTCCTGCTCCAGGCGGGTCAGGGTGTCTGCGCCCTCGGCAGCGGCGGAGGTGGTGCCTTCCGTCACGGGATGGACTCCTTCTTACTTCTTGGACGGGGACTTGGGCCGCTGCGGACCCTTGCGCTGTCCGGACTGGGCCCTGCTGCGGGTGCTCCCGCCGGGCTTGGCGTTGCCCTTCTTGGCAGGGGCGGCGGGCTTGACGCCGTCCTCGGGCTCTTCGGCCTTGGTCAGCGAGAGGGACTCGCCGGCCGCCTTCGCCGCACCGCCCTGGCGCTGGGACTTGCTCTGCCGCTTGGGCTGCTGCCGCTTCGCGCCCTGAGCCGTGGTCGGGGAGCCGTCCTCCGCCTGGGCAACCGCGGCGTCGCTCTTGATCACCGCACCGTCGGCCTGGGCCGCGAGGCCCGCCTTGTTCAGCCCGTTGATGAACTTGCGCTCGTACTCGTTGCGGTCCCGGCCCTTGGCGACGATGGCCTTGACGATGGCACGCTCACGGCGGTTGCGGGTCTTGCCGTGGCGGACGACGTGCTTGGAGAAACGCTCCAGGTACGCGGCCTGCGCCTTGGAACCCGGCGTCGGGTTGTTGTGGATGACGTACATCTGCTGGCCCATGGTCCACACGTTGGTGGTCAGCCAGTAGACGAGGACACCGACGGGGAAGTTGATGCCGAAGACGGCGAAGATGACGGGGAAGACGTACATCAGCATCTTCTGCTGCTGCATGAACGGTGTCTTCACCGTGGTGTCGACGTTCTTCGTCATCAGCTGGCGCTGCGTGTAGAACTGCGACAGCGACATCAGGATGATCATCAGGGCCGTGACGATCCGCACATCGGTCAGCGAGGCGTTGAGCGCCTCGACCTTGTCCGCGCTGTCCGTGAACTTCGCCGCGAGCGGGGCACCGAAGATGTGTGCCTTCTGTGCGCTTTCCAGCAGACGCTCGTTGATCACGCCGACGGTGTCGTTGGACGCGATGCTGTTGAGCACGTGGTACAGGGCGAAGAAGAACGGGGACTGCGCCAGGATGGGAAGGCACGAGGAGAGCGGGTTGGTCCCCGCGTCCTTGTACAGCTTCATCATCTCTTCGGACTGGCGCTGCTTGTCGTTCTTGTAGCGCTCCTGGATCTTCTTCATCTCCGGCTGGAGCGTCTGCATCGCGCGCGTCGCCTTGATCTGCTTCACGAAGAGCGGGATCAGGCAGATACGGATCAGGATCACCAGGGACACGATGGACAGGCCCCAGGCCCATCCGGTGTCAGGGCCGAAGAGGGCCCCGTACACGCTGTGGAACTGGACGATGACCCAGGAGACAGGTGTCGTGATGAAGCTGAAGAGGCTGGCAATCGTGTCCACTAATCATGCTCCTTGGGCATGGGGCGAGATCTCTGCGGCCGGGCTCGAAGGACTCGGCCCCTCGGGAGGGGTGCGTCCTTCGGTGGCAGGTTCGGCGGAGGCGGGCCCGCCCTTGCGTGCACGCCAGGCGTTACGCAGCATTTCGTGCCACCTCGGTCGCTTGCGCGGCGGGACGTGGTCCACACCGCCCAGGGACCACGGATTGCACCGCAGGATGCGCCAGGCCGTGAGTGCTGTGCCCTTGACCGCACCGTGCCGGTCGATGGCCGTGTAGCCGTAGTGGGAACACGACGGGTAGTACTTGCATACGGGCCCGAGCAGGGGACTGATCGTCCACTGATAGAGCTTGATCAGGACCAGCAGCGGGTACTTCATCGCGTGCCCCCTCCCAGCAGCCGCTGAAGAGCGGCATCCAGGTCTTGGGCCAGTTGTGCAGGGTTGGCGTCCCCCGCTCCGGGCAACGCGCGTACGACTACCAGGCTACCGGGGGGCAGCAGGGCGACCCGGTCGCGCATCAGGTGGCGGAGCCTGCGCTTCACCTTGTTCCGTACGACCGCGCCACCCACCGCCTTGCTTACGACGAAACCCGCACGCGTCGGGGCAGCGTTCTCCCCAGGCGCATGCGGGTCCGTGACACCGCTGCGTAGGTGTACGACGAGATGCGGGCGTCCGGCCCGGCGCCCTCGTCGTACCGCGGTCGCGAAGTCCTCGCGCCGCCTCAGCCGGTTCTCGGTGGGCAGCACGACGTCATGACCTGATCAGGATCAGGCGGACAGACGGGCGCGACCCTTGCCACGGCGGGACGCGAGAATCGCGCGGCCGGCACGGGTGCGCATACGCAGCCGGAAGCCGTGGGTCTTGGCGCGACGACGGTTGTTCGGCTGGAAGGTGCGCTTGCTCACTCGGGGGCTCCAGAAAGAGTTCGTAGATTGCGGGGTGCCGTCCTGGCTGTCACCGTGCGCCCACGAGTAGCTCGCGTTACGCCCGAGTGCACCGCTGACCGATCATCTTGCGCGATCTGTGCCCATCGGAGGCAGGCGGCAGCAGCCATCGACAACTCGACCTCGTCACGGTACGCGCGGCCGCGCCATTCGGTCAAACCAGCTGTCCCGGGGAGACACTTGTCCACAGGCTGGGGACAATAACTTGAACCGTACCGGCCGCCCTGACTACCGTGGCCGAACTCCGATTCGTTCCTTTGTCCCTCCCGCACCCCCTTTAGAACCCGACCCAACCCGTCCCCGAACCGCATGGTCCGAGGGACTCGTGAGAGAGCGTGCCCTGTGGCTGACGTACCTGCCGATCTTGCCGCAGTGTGGCCACGCGTATTGGAACAACTCCTCGGTGAGGGCCGGGGCCAGGGAGTGGAAGGGAAGGACGAACACTGGATCCGGCGCTGCCAGCCGCTGGCACTGGTCGCCGACACCGCCCTGCTCGCCGTGCCGAACGAGTTCGCCAAGGGCGTGCTCGAGGGCCGCCTGGCCCCGGCCGTCAGCG
>NZ_LIRG01000329.1 GCF_001419695.1 Streptomyces prasinopilosus | reverse complement strand
GGACGGGGCGGGTGCGGGTGCGGAAGTCGGGCGAACGCCGCACGGGCGCGCTCGGCGGTGGCCCGGGCGGCCGGTTCCGCGTTGTGGGGCGGAGCCCCCGTTCGCGGCCGGTGCGGGCATCGGCACTCGCCTCGTGCGGACGGAACACCCGTTCCCGGAACAAAGGTGAGGATCCGTCACCGGGAGCACGGCTCCCCGTCCGGCGCGGGCCGGGCGGTCCTCCCCCGCCCCGCCCGTCGGCTCCGCGGGCCGCGGAGTCCGCGCGCCGGCCGTCGGGTCGGCCCGCGCGGCAGCCCATGCAGCCTGGCCGACAAGGACGTTGACGGATCGCCGGGCCCTCCGTGGTGTGGAGGCACGGTCGACACGGGCATCTTCTTGTCATGAACCTGCGGCCCGGTGGTCGGGCCGCAGTCTCGTGGAGGTGTGGGATGCACCGCAAGTTCGCCACCGCCCTGGCCGCGTCGGCTCTCGCCGCCGTCGGTGTCCTGGGTACCGCAGCGGCCGCCGAGGCCGCTCCCGCCGACAAGGCGCAGGTCCTCTCCGGCTGGACGCAGACCAGCGCGTCGAGCCACAACCAGTGGGTCGCCGCGCGCTCCAACCAGGGGGCCTGGTCCGCCTACGGGTTCGACTGGAGCACCGACTACTGTTCCACGTCCCCCGACAACCCGTTCGGCTTCCCCTTCGCGACGTCCTGCGCGCGCCACGACTTCGGGTACCGCAACTACAAGGCGGCCGGCTCCTTCGGCGCCAACAAGGCACGCCTCGACAACGCCTTCCACGAGGACCTCAAGCGCGTCTGCGCCGGCTACACCGGGGCCACGAAGACCGCCTGCACCAGCACCGCGTGGACGTACTACCAGGCGGTCAGGGCCTTCGGCTGACCGTTCCCGCCCGGACGGGCCGGATGCCGCCGGGCGCCCTGGGGGCCCGGCGGCATCCGGCCTCCTCCGTCACCGCCGGCCGCGCACGAGCACGTACAGGAAGTACGGCGTGCCGATGACGGCCGTCATGAGGCCGGCCCCCAGCTGGGCCGGCGCGATCACGGTGCGGCCCAGCAGGTCGGCGGTGCACACCAGGACGGCGCCGAGCAGCACCGCGACCGGGAGGACGCGGATGTGCCGGCGCCCGACGAGGGCCCGGGCCGCGTGCGGGGCGACCAGGCCCACGAAACCGATGGTGCCGGCGGCGGCCACCGCGGTGGCGGTGAGCAGCACACCGACGACGAGGAAGCCCAGCCGGCCGCGCGACAGGTGCAGTCCGAGCAGCCGCGGGGTGTCCTCGTCGAGGGAGACCAGGTCGAGTTCCCGGTGCCGCACCGCCGCCACTCCGATGCCGACGGTGAGGACGGCGGCCAGCGGCAGGACGTCGGGCATGGTGCGGCCGTAGGTGGAGCCCGACAGCCAGGTGAGGGCCTTCGTGGCGTTGAACGGGTCGGTGAGCACGATCAGCAGGCTGATCAGGGCCGTCGTCCCGGCCGCCGTGCCGACGCCGACGAGCACCAGCCGGTTCTGCTGGAAGCCGCCGCGCGCCGCGAGCCCGAACACGACGACCGCGGTGACGGCGGCCCCCGCGAACGCCGCCCCGGCGACGCTCCACGCCCCGGCGACGGGCACCGTCGTCACGAGGACGACGGCGCCGAGCGCACCGCCGCCCGAGACGCCCAGGACCGAGGGCTCCGCGAGCGGGTTGCGGGTGACGGCCTGCACCAGCGTGCCGGCGAGCGCCAGGGCCGCTCCCGCGAGGAGCGCGGCCAGGACCCGGGGGACGCGGGTGTCGAGGACGAAGGAGACGGTCCGTCCGGCCCGGCCCCGCGCCCAGTTGAGCACGTCGCCCAGCAGGAGCACGCTGTCGCCGACGAGGACCGCGGCGATCGTCAGGCCCACCAGCGCGACGGCCAGCACGGCGAGCGTGACCACGAAGACGGCGCGGCTGCGGATCCGCAGCCCGTCGGACGCGGGCGAACCCGCGGTGTCGCGGAGCCGGGCCGCCATGACGACCAGGAACACCGCGCCGACGAGGCTGGTGACGACGCCGGTGGGCACCGCGACGGAGACGTCCGCGCTCACGAACGTACGCAGCAGCACGTCCGCCCCGAGGACCAGCGCCGCGCCGACCAGTGCGGCGGCCGGCACGCCCGCCCGCAGCCGGTGGACGCCGTGGAACCGGCGCGCGAGGGGCCGGACCAGGGCGGGGGCGCACAGGCCGACGAATCCGATGGGGCCCGCGAGGGTGACGGCCGCCGCGGAGAGCAGCGTCGCCAGCACCACGGTGGTGACGCGGGTCGCCCGTACCGGGACGCCCAGTCCGCGCGCCGTGTCGTCGCCGAGGGCGAGGGCGTCGACGCGCCGGGCGACGAGCAGCAGGCCGGCCAGGCCGACGGCCACGACGGGCAGCATCTGGAGCACGCCGTCGAAACCGTTCTGGGCGATGCTGCCCTGGTTCCACTGGTACAGGCCCTCGGTCTGCTGCGGGAACAGCAGCAGCAGGCCCTGGGTGACGGCCGTGAGGCCGAGGGCGAGCGCGGTGCCGGCGAGCACCAGCCGTACCGTCCCGGCCCCGAGCCCGGACAGTCCGAGGACGACGGCCGCCGCCGCGAGTCCGCCGGCGAAGGCGACGCCGGAGGAGGCGAGCAGGGGCAGGGAGAGTCCGGTGACTGCCGCGAGGCCGAGGGCGAGGTAGGAGCCCGCGTTGACGGCGAGGGTGTCCGGGGAGGCCAGGACGTTGCGGCTGACGGCCTGCAGGGCGAGGCCGGCCGCGCCGAGCGCGGCACCCACCAGCAGCCCGGCGGCCGCCCGGGGCAGCCGCGAGGCGATGACGACGGACGCGTCGTCCGGATCGGCGCGGCCGGTGAGCGCCTTGAGGACCTCGGCCGGGCCGACGGCCGCGGTGCCCTGGGTGATGTCGACGACGGCGAGGGCGGCGACCAGGAGCAGGAGTGCCCCGGTCACCGCGGCCGCGCCCGCCCGGGACGCGGCCGGGGCCGGCCCCGTTTCCGGACGGACGGGGCCGGGCGTGGCGGTGACGGCCATCGCGCTACTTCGTCAGTGCCTCGACGACGGCGTCGGTGTACGCCCCCATCGAGCCGGGACCGCCGAACATCCAGATGCCGTCGGGCAGCCGGTGGACCTCGCCGGCCTTCACGAACGGCAGGGACTTCCACACGGAGTTCTTGGCGAGCTGGTTGCCGAAGGGGTCGCTGTTGGGGTCGTCGTCGCTGCCGATGTAGGCGAACCGGACGTCCTCGCCCAGGTCCGTCAGCCCTTCGACGTCGGTGGCGGCCAGGCCGTAGGCCTTGTCGCCCTCCGTCTTCCAGGCGTTCTTCAGTCCGAGCCGTTCGTTGACCGCGCCGATGAGGGATCCGGAGGTGTAGGGGCGGACGGAGACCTGGTTGGAGGTGACGTAGCCGTCGGCGAAGGCGATCTCGGCGCCGTCCAGGTCCGCACCGGCGAGGGTCTTCTTCCCCGCGGCGAGCTTCGCGTCGAAGTCCTTCTTCAGCGTGGCCGCCTGCTCGGTGGTGCCGGTGGCCTCGGCGATGAGGTCGACGTTCTCGAGCATCTGCCCTATCTGGTCGGAGGCGTCGGCGGACGTGACCGTGAGGACGGGGGCGACCTCGCGCAGCTGCTTGAGGGCATTGGGCTGCAGGTCGCTGGTGGCGACGATGAGGTCGGGCTTCAGCGAGGCGATGGTGTCCATGCTGGGCTCGCCGCGGGTGCCGATGTCCTTGGGCTCGTTGGTGAGCGGTACGGCGGTGTTCCACGCCCGGTAGCCCTTGACGTCGGCGACGCCGGCCGGCTCGACACCGAGCGAGACCAGGGTCTCGACGACGTTCCACTCGGTGCCGACGACCTTCTTGGCGGGACCGTCGAGTTCGACCTCGGTGCCGGAGGCGTCGGTGAGGGTGATGGCCCCGGCGGACTCCTTCGTCCCGGTGGCGGCGGGTTCGGTGGTTCCGCAGGCGGTGAGCAGGAGGGCCGCGGCGGCCACGGGCGTGGTGAGCAGAAGTCGTCTCATGAGGTGGTGCTGAGCCTTTCGGTACGGGTGTGGTGGCGGCCGATCGCGCGGGTGCGCAGCCGGCCGGTGAGCGGGTCGGTGCCGACCTCGATCCGGATGCCGTAGACCTCGGTCAGGCGTTCCGGTGTCAGGACTTCCTCGGGCGTGCCCTCGGCGACGACGTGCCCCTCGGCGAGCAGCACGATCCGGTCGGCCACGGCGGCCGCCTGGTCGAGGTCGTGCAGGACGACGCCGACGGCGATGCCGTGGCCGTCCGCCAGATCGCGGACCAGGTCGAGGAGTTCGACCTGGTAGCGCAGGTCGAGGTAGGTGGTGGGTTCGTCCAGGAGGAGGACTCCGGTCTCCTGGGCCAGGCAGCCGGCCAGCCAGACGCGCTGGAGCTGTCCGCCCGAGAGGTGTTCGGCGCCGCGGTCGGCGAGTCCGGCGACGCCGGTCAGGGCGAGGGCGCGGTCGACCGCGGCCCGCCCGCCGGGGTCGGCGCCGCCCCACCGGCCCCGGTGGGGGTAGCGTCCGAACTCGACGACGTCGCGCACGCTCAGCCCGCTGGGCGTGGGCCTCCCCTGCAGCAGCAGGGCCACGTGGCGGGAGAACTCGCGGGGGCCGAGGGCCAGTCCGTCGGTGCCGCCGTCGATCGTGAGCGTGGCCCGGCGGGGCGACTGGAGCCGGGCGACGGTGCGCAGCAGGGTCGACTTGCCACTGCCGTTGGGACCGACCAGCACCGTGACTTCGCCCGGCCGCAGGGTCAGCGCCGCGGCGTGGACGACGTCCACGCCGTCGTACGCCACGGTCACATCGGTCGCCGCCAGTTGATGGCCGCGCGGGCCAAAGGACGCCTCTTCACCAGGTTTCACGTCGCAAGGTTAGCCTACCCTTAGTTCGCGTTATCCGACGGTGATCTGCAACGGAACCGGCCGCGGCCACCGGAGCGCCGCGGAGTCCGCCGCCGCGCCCGTGCCCGCGATCCGTCGTGTCGTCACGCCGTCGCGTCCGGAGCGCTCCCGGCCCGCCGCGCTTCGCTCCCCGGAGCCCCGAACCCGGCCTCCGCGCACGGCGGTTCCTCCCTCGTCCGTGGGGAAAACGGCCGGGGGCATCGTCCGGACGGGTGACGGCCGACCGGACGAGGACCGTCGCGCCGGTACGGTTCCGCGATGTCCACGACCTCCACCGCAGCGCCGTCATGGAACTCCGCCGACCCGGGTTCCGTCGCCGTCATGGCCTGGTACGGGGAAACACCCCACGGCGGCGTCCCCTTCCTCCTCGCCTGCTCCCTGGGGGACGGGGCGGGCGGTCCGGCGGCCGCCGCGGACGCCGTGCGGCACCTGCTGCGCGGCGCGGGGCTGTCTCCCACGGGCCGCCTCGTCGACGCCACCGGGGAGCCCGGCCCGTCCGGTGTGGTCGTCGTGCCGGGCGCGGCGTCACTCGCCCTGCCGGGCTTCGACGCCCAGTTCGTCCCCCCGCCGGAGTGGAGCGACGCGGTCGTCGAACGCGGGCACGTGTACCTGGTCTTCGCGACCCGGCCCTGGCCGTCCGGCACCGAGCCCGGCGACCGCACGGTCCTGGCCGCGTTCGCCTCGGACCGGGAGACCCTGCGGTCCGCCGCCCACGTCCTGCTGCCCGCCCGCACCCCGCACACCGGCTGACCGCCGCGGCGGCGCCCCGGGCCGGCTCAGAACAGGTGGTCCTGCTCGGCGGGCGTGCCGCCGCGCGGGGGCCGGCGCGGGCCGGGACGCCGGGCCGGCGCGGCGTCCCGGTCGAAGTCTCCCGGCGTCATGTCCGTCCAGTCGCGTTCCCGACGCTCGCTCACCGACGCTCCGCTCCCCGTCCGGGCTTCCAGTCACCTCATTGTTCCCGTACCCGGTCCGGGCGTCAGTTCTCGTCACGGATCCCGGCGACCCTCACGGCCACGGCCGCCGACGGGTGCGCGGC
>NZ_LIRG01000328.1 GCF_001419695.1 Streptomyces prasinopilosus | reverse complement strand
CCCCCGTCGTACGACGGGGGCGCGGGCCAAGGAGCCGGAGGCGGCACGGCCGGATGGGGCTCCTCGTACCAGGAACCGGCACCGAAGAAGGGCGGCGGACGCGGCCGCCTGGTCGCCACCGTCCTGGTGGCCGCGCTGGTCGCCGGCGGCCTGGGCGGCGGCCTCGGCTACACGCTGGCCAAGAACAACGACGACAACGGCTCGACCACCGTCTCGTCGTCCACCAGCGGCGGCAACGTCAAGCGCGACCCGGGCACGGTCGCGGCGGTGGCCGCCAAGGCGCTGCCGAGCACCGTCACCATCGAGGCGGAGAGCAGCGGCGGCGAGGGCGGCACCGGCACGGGGTTCGTGTTCGACACCCAGGGACACATCGTCACCAACAACCACGTGGTGGCGGACGCCGTGGACGGCGGGAAGGTCACGGCGACCTTCCCGAACGGCAAGAGGTACGACGCCGAGGTGGTCGGTCACGCCCAGGGCTACGACGTCGCGGTCATCAAGCTGAAGAACGCCCCCTCGGACCTGAAGCCCCTCACACTGGGAGACTCCGACAAGGTCGCCGTCGGCGACTCGACGATCGCCATCGGCGCCCCGTTCGGCCTGTCCGACACGGTCACGACCGGCATCATCAGTGCGAAGAACCGCCCGGTGGCCTCCAGCGACGGCGCCGGCAGCCAGGCCTCGTACATGAGCGCCCTGCAGACCGACGCCTCGATCAACCCGGGCAACTCCGGCGGCCCGCTGCTGGACGCCCAGGGCAACGTCATCGGCATCAACTCCGCCATCCAGTCCACCAGCAACGGCGGCTTCGGCACCGGCCAGTCCGGCTCCATCGGCCTGGGCTTCGCCATCCCGATCAACCAGGCCAAGTACGTCGCCCAGGAACTGATCAAGACGGGCGAGCCGGTCTACGCCAAGATCGGAGCATCGGTCTCCCTGGAGGAGGGCACGGGCGGCGCGAAGATCACCGACCAGGGCGCCGGCGGCTCCGAGTCGGTCGACCCCGGCGGCCCCGCCGACCAGGCCGGCCTGCGGCCCGGTGACGTCATCACCAAGCTCGACGACCGCGTCATCGACTCCGGCCCGACCCTGATCGGCGAGATCTGGACCCACAAGCCGGGCGACGAGGTCACCCTCACCTACGAACGCGGCGGCAAGGAGGAGACCACGAAACTCACCCTGGGCTCCCGCACGGGCGACAGCTGACCCCACCCCGGCCGCACCGACCCGTTACCCTTGTCCCGCGCCGCCGATCATCGGCGAGCGCGGGGAGGTGTGCCCGAGCGGCCTAAGGGAACGGTCTTGAAAACCGTCGTGGCAGCGATGTCACCGTGGGTTCAAATCCCACCGCCTCCGCGCGATGAGCAGTGGGGACGGCCCCTGACCTGGATGACTGGTCGGGGGCCGTCCTCATGCTGGGACTCTGTGACTGCCGGGTGTCCCCCGTTGCCTACCGCTTCATCGGGCAGGGCCGGGGCACGCCCACCGGGCCCCCGCGTCCGCTGCTTGTACCGTTCCGAAGTGGCCTGGATATCGCTGCTTGCAGCACTTGCTGGTGGCGTGATTGCTCTGGGATCGGCACTTCTCGTGGAGCGCCGAAGAGCGCGGCGGGAGGCGGTGTCCGAGTGGGACAGGAAATGGCGGGAGCTCTACTCAAGGTTTCTCGCGGCTCATGCCCAAGCCGGCAGCGATCTCCCGCCCGTGCGTCCTTCCCGGTGCTCGGCCCCCTCCGATGGGAATCCGGGAGGGCGACCCGGGGGACGATCGTGGTGGCTGCCGGGGCGACCGCGGAGCGGTCGCACGGCGCGGCACTTCCGCGCGTCCGCGCTGGCGCGAAAGCTGTTCCCGCCGCGTTGTTCCGCCTCTCGGTCAGTTCGCCGAGGCGGTGGTCAGGGCGTTGCGCCGCTGAGGCCCGGATCCGTTCCGGAACGCCGCGAGGAAGACGTCGGGCCCGGTTTCCGCTTCGGGAATCCGGGCCGTCCTTCCTCGGGTGACGGGGTGAACGTATCGGCCGGCGCGAAGGAGGGTCTTCCGGCAGTTCGAGCAGAGGCGGTCGAAGAGTGCCACCCAGCGCTCCGCGCCTACGAGGAAGTGCCCGGTGGGCGTATCACCTGGTCATCCGGTGGGGCGGGGCGACTGCTGGAACGGCCGATGCCAGGGACCCTCGGCGTTCCCCGCCGGCGGTGGACCGGAAGGGCCCCGTGTGGACATCACTCCTGGGGTGAGGCGATGCGTGTGCACGCGGGCCCGGGGGATTCTCGGCCCCCGCCTTCCGCGCTGTCGAGGTGGCGTCAGAGACCTTGGCCCAACGTCTGCTTGACGCTGCCGAGCAGGGAGTTGAGAACGCCGCCCGCAGGGGCGGGAGCGGCGCTTCCCTGTGAGCTTCCCTGCGAGGTTCCCTGAGGTCCCGAGTCCGCGGGTGCGGCGACCGCGGTACTTACGGCGAAGAGTCCCGCGGTAACGAGGCCGGCGAGGACAACGGCGGTACGACGAATCATTTCCATTCCCTTACGAGTGGTGATGATGCGGTGACGGACTGTATCAGCCGGTATGTCGGAAACAGGAAAGCCACAAAGGGATTCGCCGTATCGGCTTGCGCGGACCACCGTGTCGACGGCATGCGGGGAGGGCGGCGGCATCGGTGTCCGGTCGGCCGAGAAGCACGTCGAGGCCGAAGGGTCCGTCGACTCGGCCCTGAGCCGGGGCGTGTGGGCCCTCCGCGGTCAGGAGGCCGCTCGCAGCAGGCGGAGCTGGCCGATCTCCGTCGCGTTCTTGAGGAGTTCGGTGTTCACCCAGGCGACCGTGTGGGCCACGGTGCAGGCCGAGCCGTCCGGCCAGGGGAACGGGGCCGTGGCGTCGAGGTCGGTGTCGGTGAGGCCGTCCAGGACCGTCTGCCACTCCGTCCGCAGGCCGCGCAGCCACCGGACGGTCGGTGCTCCCTCACCGGGCCAGGTGATGTCGGTCCGCTTCCGGGGCGGCCTTCCGCGCGCGTGGTCCAGGGTCACGCTCCACCACCAGCCGATGTGCCAGCTGACCCAGGCGATGGTGGGAACGGGGACGGGGTCGGGCTCGGTCTCGGCCCAGTCCGGTTCCCAGGTTCCGTCGGCGCAACGGTGCAGCGTCCAGCAGTGAGGGGTGGGTTCCCACAGGAAATCGTTCGGTTCCAGCCGCTCCAGGTGGTACTCGAACAGCGACCAGGTCAAGTCGAACTGCCAACGCAGGAGTTGTGTCCGGGAGGCGGGGGGAGGGCCGGAGGCGATGAGGTCGGGAGTGCTCGGGTCCGAGGTGTCCGGGTCCGAGGTGTCCGGGTCCG
>NZ_LIRG01000327.1 GCF_001419695.1 Streptomyces prasinopilosus | reverse complement strand
CGCGCACCTCCCTTCAGGTGGCTGGTGTTCGGTGGAAGCCAGGCGCGGTGAGGCGCCTGTCCCGCGATCGGCGATCGAGGGGGGTCTGTGGGGGCCGGCCGGCGGCTGTCGGTCAGCCGGTGCCGGAGGACGGCCGGTCGGTGAAGAAGGGCAGGAACGATCCCTGCGCTCCCATGACCGCCTGAGCGGTCAGCAGGACGCCCGCGGTCCCGGTGGCGAGGTCCATGGAGAGCTTGAGCGAGAAGTCCCCGGGGAACGCCAGGTGCCCGCCGTGGTCCAGCGCGTGCCAGTCGAAGCACGCGAGGTGCCGCCGCGTCACCCGGCCGGTGTCCAGGCCGGGATCGCGCCGTCCGTTGCGCTCCAGCGCCGCCAGCAGTCCCGCGCGGCCGGTGAACAGCTGCGGCTGCAGGACCAGCTCCGACGCGCAGGCGGCCAGCAGGGCGGGCAGCCGGTCGTGGAGGCGGTCGTCCCGGTGCAGGGCGAGGATCTCGTCGGCGACGAGGGCGATGCCGGCGCTGCCGACGTCGAGGTAGCCGAGGGTGCGCACCATGGGGTCCTCCACCTGCAGCGAGCCGTTGGCCGTGACGATGCAGTGGTCGAGGTCGCGGTGCACGGCGGCCACGGCGGTGTCGAGGTGCCGCTTGTCGGGCCGGTCCTCGTGGAGGCGGAGGAAGAAGAGGCCCACTCCGGACCAACCGTGCATCAAACCCGCCCGTACGTGAGGGGAGTGCGCTCCGGGGCCGGTCAGGGGGCGGTCCGCTCGCAGGGCCGCCGACAGGCTCTCCGCGATGGCGGTGATCTCCCCGTCGAACCGGGTGGTGCCCCAGCGCCGTTTGAAGTGGAGGTAGTTGAGCCCGATACCGGCGAGCCCGTCGTACAGTCCGATGCTGCGGACCTGCCGGGAGGGTTCGGCGGCCCGGTCCAGGAGCTCCTCGGCGGCGGAGGTGCTTCCCAGGTGGTCCAGCACGTGGGCGATGCCGTGCGCGCCGTCGTAGAACCCCTGGCGGGGGCGGGGTACCCGGGCGGCTTCGGCCAGCCACTCCCGGTGCGCGGGCAGGACCGGGAAGCCGCTCGTGTCGAGGGCCCACAGGATGCCGGCGGCGCCGTGGGCGAATCCCGCGCCACCGGTCCTGAACAGCTCCGAGTCACCGGGGAAGAGCCGGTCGGTCCGGTGGACGTCGGCGGAGGCCGCGATGGCGGAGGCCATGGAGGCCGCGGCGGCGCGCCGGGCGTCCGGGCCGGTCTCCAGCGCCATCCGCCGCCGGACGCCCGCGGGGGCCTCGTCCCCGATGAGTTCACGGCGTACCGGGTCGAGGAATCCGGCGGGCAACGGGAAGCGTTCGGCGATGAAGTCCAGCTGCTCGGCCGCCTTGGAGCGGTCCAGGGCCCGCACCTTCTCGAAGGGGAAGAAGAGCGCGGCCTTCAGCGCGGCCAGGCAGTAGTGGTCGATCGCGCGCCCCCGTCGCCCGCACAGCGCGGAGAACCCGGCCGTGCCGAGGGCGGGCACATGGTCCTCCTCCGAGGTGGCGAAGGCGGCCTCGTAGTCGATGAGGGCGACCGATCCGTCGGGCCGGACGACGACGTTGCCGAAGTGCAGGTCCCCGAAGGCGAGACCCCGGGCGTGGAAGCCGTCGATGATCCTCTCCACGTGGCCCAGCAGGGAGAGCGCCTTCGCGGTGTACGCGGCGTAGTCCTCGGGGGTGGGCGCGTCGGTGACCAGCATCGGATGGTTGCGGGCCATCCACACCCACAGGTTCACCCCGTCCACGTACTCCATGGCCATGAACTCGTGGCTGTCGAGGGAGAAGTAGTCCAGGAGGCGAGGCGCGCCGTCGGCGCCGTCCAGCAGTTCCAGCGCCCACTTCTCCGTGCGGAGCCGCTGGACGGCGTCACCGAACCGCATGTCGAGCGCGGCGTGCGGGCGGGCCTCCTTGAGCACGCAGGGCGCGCCGTCGGCCTCGCGCTCGGCCGCGTAGACCCCGCCGGCATTCGAGAAATGAAGCGCCTTTTGCACACGGTAGGGAAATTCTCCCTGCGTCTTGCGCCGCTCCATCAATTCCTTGACGAACGGGGGGACAGGGGCCCAGGAAGGGACGGAGAACACCGGGCGGCGCAGATCGGGGACCAGTTCTCCGTCGGGTTTCTCCAGGGCCGGCACGATGGAGCCGTCGGCGTCGGTGCAGTAGCGCTCGACGAAGGCGCCGTAGCGCAGGAAAAGAGGACTGTCATGCCATTGGAGGTCGCTCAGGACGCGGGGTCCGGCGATTCCGTCGAGTTCCTTGGCCAGGTCGCGCAGGATCTCGTGCAGGCGCTCGTCGTCGTCCGGGTAGACCGTGAGCAGCTTCCCGCTGCCCGACCGCGGGGCGTACTTCGCGTTGTGGGCCAGGAACACCTCGGGGCCGGCGAGGTACTTGAAGCGCACGTTCTCGCGGACGCAGTAGTCCCACACGATCGAACACGCCTCGTCCGCCCGGTCGTGCGTGGCCGAGACGTGGACCTTCCAGCCCTGGGTGCGGGGCGCGTACGACCGCGGCGTCAGCTGGACCCAGCTGCCGCGCGCGGTCCTGGTCCAGCCGGCCGGAGCGGGGCGCCGGGAGACGTGGAACGGGGTCAGGCCGCGGTTCCAGCGATCGGGCATCTCGAAGAACTGCTGGTCCGCATAGCAATAGATCTGGCGATCTCCGGTGGCCACGATTCCCCCGCTCGAATAAGGAGTTCACAACAGTTGCAATGACGCAAGGAATGCCGGAAAGGAAGTCCGGGGAATTGTTTGCTTTTCCGTCCGGCTCTTCGGGCGTTAATTTCTAACTAATGATGTGGCCTTCTCCGGGGTGGGTCAATGTATTTCCTTCAATTTCTTTCCTCTTTTTCCTCCGTGCTGCCGCCGGCCGCCGTGCGCAGGTTCTCCAGGGCGGCCAGCACGGTCCACATCGGCGCCGAGGAACGCGCCTCCTTGCGGCCGGTCGTGACGCTGACGGCCGGCTGCGTGGGGGCCACGGCCACGTTGGACCGTTCCTCCAGCGCCTTGACGTGCCGCGCGTACACCGGGTTCTCCTCGATCCGCGGCGGCAGCGACGGAGCGATCACCACCGGGGCGTCCGTGCTGTGCACCGCCAGAAGGCTGGGACTGTCCGCGAGCCCCAGGGCCGCGCGCGAGACGTAGTGCATCGAGGCCGGGTAGACGGCCACCGAGTCGGCCCACTCGACCAGGTCGACGTGGAGGGCGGTGGGCCGTGGTTCGTCCGGCCATGCGTCGAGGATCGCCTCGTGGGAGGTGAGCGCCGACAGGGCCTGCAGCGTCGTGAAGCGCAGTGCGCTGCGGGTGGCCACCACCTTCACGGTCACGTCGGGGTACTGCTTGCGCAGCCAGGTCAGCCAGTACGGCAGATGGACGGTGTTGACGGCTCCGGACGCGACCAGCAGCAGGGTGCGGCCGGTGAACGCCGGGGTCGTCGACGCGGAGGCCGGGGGGGCGGTGGAGGACATGACTTCCCTTCCTCAATCGGGTTGTCCGGCGACGGCACGGGGGGCGGCCGGGAGCGGCGGGCTGTCGAGGGTGCGGAGCGCGGGGGAGCACAGGGCCACCAGCGAGATCGGCACCATGGCCATCGCCAGGAGCAGGAGCGCCGCCCCCGCCCCGAACGCGTCGATCAGGGGCCCGCAGATCACATAGCCCACCGGGGCGGCGACGCAGGCCGTGGCGGTGAAGACGCTGAGCGCCCGGCCGAGCACCTCCGCCGGCACCCCGGCCTGGAGAGCGATGTTGAAGATGGGGGTGATCGGTCCGGCGATCAGGCCGAGCGCCGTGGCCAGCACCAGCAGGGGCAGGGTGTCCGGCAGGGTGGCCAGGGCGAACAGCAGGACGTTGGAGCCGACGATCGCCGAGACGAACAGCGTCCGCATGGTGGCCCTGCGGCTCAGCCCGCCGAACGCCAGCGCCCCGACGATGCCCCCGGTACTGGTGCACAGGAGGAACAACCCCAGCACCTCGGGGCGGCCCTGAGCCTGGAAGTACTGCGGGAGGGCGATGTTCTGCACCGGCAGCGAACCGATGCAGAAGCCGAAGGACAGGATGGCCAGCACGCGCAGCAGCCGGCTCCTGCGGACCACCGAGAACCCCTCGGCGGCATAGGCGAGATGCCGGCGGAAGGCGAGCGCGGCCGATCCTCCGGCGGGGGCCGGGAGCGCTACGCCGGTGGGCGGAACGTGGCGAGGAGGGCGTCCACCAGGTCCGCGTCCCTCGGCTCGGTGAGCCGGCGGCGGGCCCGGTGCGGGGGGAGCCACAGGACGCGGTCCACCTCGTCGTTGGGGGTGAACGTGCCGGATATCGCCTCGGCGGCCCAGTAGCGCACGCGCTTGGGGCGGCCGTTCGCCAGGTAGTGCGCCGAGGGGAGCTCGGCGGCCGCCACGGCGGAGTGCCCCGTCTCCTCGGCGACCTCGCGCAGCGCGCCCGCCAGGGCGTCCTCGCCGCGCTTCAGCTTCCCCTTGGGCCAGGACCAGTCGCCGTACTTGGGGCGGTGGACGAGACACACTTCGAGCGTGCCCGTGACCGGGGAACGGCGCCACAGGACGCAGCCCGCCGCCTGGACGGTCAGGCGGCAGGCTGCGTCCT
>NZ_LIRG01000326.1:26361-36055 GCF_001419695.1 Streptomyces prasinopilosus | reverse complement strand
GGCGGACGGGGCGTCAGGGGCGGGGGACTGCTCGCGTTCCAGCTCGCGGGCCTCCTCCAGGGAGCTGATGACGACTCCGATGAGGACGTTGACCAGCACGAACGAGGCGATCAGCACGTAGGAGGCGTAGTAGACGATGCTCCAGCGGGACACCTCCAGGCCCGCGTGGACCGCGTCCCCGAGGCCGTCCAGGGTCATCAGCAGGAAGAGGGTGAGGGCGGCGCGGCCGAGTGAGCCGTACTGGCCCGGGTTCGCCTCGCCGAAGAAGACCCAGCCGACCATGGCGTAGACGTACAGCAGGAGCGTGCCCACCAGCAGGAAGCTGACGGTGCCGGGCAGGCTGCGGGCCACCGCCACGATGACGATGCGCAGTTGGGGCAGGAAGCGGGCGGTGCGCAGGACGCGGGCCAGGCGCAGGAGCCGCAGGACGGTGGTGTTCTCGCGGACGAGGGGCAGGAACGCGCAGGCGACGACGGCCAGGTCGAAGAGGTTCCAGGGATCGCGGAAGAAGTCGCGGGGGCGGTCGGCGTGGGCGCAGGCGCGTACGGCTATCTCGACGGTGAAGGCGGCGAGGCAGAGGTGTTCGGCGAGGTGTAATCCGTGGCGCCACTCGCGGGCGAGTCCGCTGTAGGTCTCGGCCCCGAGCAGGGCCGCGTTGACGATGATGAGGGTGAAGACGGACAGGGCGAACCAGCGGGCCTCGGTGAGGGCGCGGGCTCTTCGCGCCAGGACGTGGCGCAGGGGCCGGCGCCGGGGCGCGGCGCCCGTGGGGGCAGGGTGGTCGTTCATCGTGCTGTATCTGCTCCTTCGGGCCGCGCGCCATGCCCGCGGTGCGGGTGAGCCGGTGGGTTCGCGCGGCGGTGACACTCCGGAGCTGATTTCTACAGCATTGTAGATTTGAGGGTGTCCGGGCCAGCGGGGGCGGTACCGGTGCATCCGAACGGCTCGCCGGGGCGTCCTTCCCTCCATGGACCTGGAGAAGCCGGACGCCGGGAGAACGACACCGTCCGCGCGGCGGCAGCCGGAGCCGGCGGGCGAGGGGTGCCTGACCGTGGCGGTCCGCCTGCCGGTGCGCGTCGTCGTGTTCCTCGTGGTCCTGCCGGCGCGGCTGGCGTGGGACGCGTGCGCCGCCGCCGCGCGGTGGCTGGAGCGCGCCGTGCTCCAGCCGCTCGGACGGGCGCTGCTGTGGGCCGGGCACGCGCTCCTCGTGCAGCCGTCGGCGGGACTGTGGCGGTACGTCCTCGTGCCGCTCGGCCGGGCGCTCGCACGGCTCGGGAACCTGCTGGTCGTCGTGCCCGCCGCAGGGCTGTACCGGCACGTGCTCGTGCCGTTCGGGCACGCGCTGGTGTGGCTGTACGCGCGCGTGCTGACGCCCCTCGGGCACGGGGTGGCGTGGGTGGTGCGGGGGATCGCGGCCGTCTGCGCCGCGATCGGGCTCGGGGTGTTCGCGGTCCTCTCCCGGCTCGCGCGGTACCTGGTCGTGGTGCCCTGCGCCTGGCTGTACCGGTGGGTGCTCACGCCGCTCGGACGCGCCGTCGCCCGGTGCGCCCGGGGGCTGGCGTGGCTGGCGGGCGTGCTCGTCACCGGCGTCGGCACGGGGCTGTACTGGATCACCCGGATCCTGTGCGTGCTGCCCCTGCTCGCCGTGTGGCGCTGGGTCCTGGTGCCGGCCGGGCGGGTGTTCGCCGTCGTCGCGCGGGAGACCCGGGACGCCCTCGGGCACGCCTGGCGGGTCGCCGGGTACGTCTCGCTCGCGGTGGGGCGCTTCCTGGCGGCCCTCTTCCGGTGGGTCGTCGTGGAACCGGCGCGCCGGGTGTACACGCGTGTCCTGACGCCGGTGGGGCATACGGTGCGGGACGCGGTCCTGCGGCCGGCCGCGGCGGCGGCGCGTGCCGCGGGAGGGGCCGTCCGGCAGTCCCTCGCCTCCGCACGCCTGACGCTGCGGCAGGCCCGTGCCGACCTCCGCCGGGCACTCGCCGGGGAACGGGGGCCGGCACGGGACGGGAACCTACGGGAACCTATCGGCGGTGACACGCGTACTCTTGGTAGCAGTACGACCGCACTCACGAAGGACTGAACGACACTGGGCAAGCGACAGCCCGAAGGCCCGCCGCCCGCACCCGCGGTGCAGCGCATCCGACTGCGTTACACCAAGCGCGGCCGCCTCCGGTTCACCAGCCACCGTGACTTCCAGCGTGCCTTCGAGCGCGCGCTGCGCCGCGCCGAGGTGCCGATGGCGTACTCGGCGGGGTTCACGCCGCATCCGAAGGTCTCATACGCCAATGCCGCACCCACCGGCACGGGCAGTGAGGCGGAGTACCTCGAGATCGCGCTCACCCAAAAGCGCGACCCGGAACTGCTCAGGACGCTCCTCGACGAGTCGCTGCCCACCGGCCTCGACATCGTGGAGGCGGCCGAGGCCCGCACCTCGGGGCTCGCCGACCGGCTCACGGCCTCGGTGTGGGAGCTGCGGCTGGACGGTGTCGGCGCCGAGGAGGCCCGCCGAGCGGTGGACGCCTTCAACGCGGCGGAAACCGTCGAGGTGCAGCGCCGGACCAAGAACGGCGTCCGTACCTTCGACACCCGTTCCGCGGTCGTGGAACTGGAGAGCGTGGAAACACCCTCATCACCGGCCGATAGGCCGAGCGGCCGGCCCTGTGCGATACTGCGGCTGGTTGTTCGGCACGTGACGCCTGCCGTTCGACCCGACGACGTCCTGTCCGGTCTCCGCGCCGTGGCCGATCTGGCGCCGCCGGTCCCCGCAGCGGTGACCAGGCTGGCGCAGGGGCTGCTCGATGAAGAGACCGGCACGGTGACCGACCCGCTTGCGCCCGACCGCGAGGCAGCAGCGACCGAGCCCCATCCGGCCGGCCCCACTGCCACCGCGACGGTGCCCGCGTAAGGAAGGTTCCGCGTAGGGACGGACGTCGTAGCGCCGCCCTCGTACCTCGGGAGCCACCTGGGTCGGGCAGCGCACCCACCACAAGACTTTCGCCAGGCCGTGCGCATTCGGTGTACGGAACCGGCGAGACAGGACACAGAGAGTTCCCGTGCGGCGCCCGCGCCCCGGACGGCGGTAACCGCGCTTCGCGCGCACCGCGGACGTCACCGGCATCGCCGGACCGGGTGCGGCGCCCGGGAGCCTGACGGGAGAAACCCCCGCATGCTCGAACCGACCGAGCCCACAGAGGGCTCCGAACAGAACAGCCCCAGCGACACCCTGCCGCCGCGCCGCCGGCGCCGGGCCGCTTCCCGCCCCGCCGGCCCGCCCGCGACGGCCTCCGGCACGGCGGACGCGACGACCGCTCCGGCCATACCGGCCGCCGGGCCCGCAGAGCCGCTCGACGGCACCGACGAACCCGCGGCCGCGCAGGACACCGGGGCCGAAACGGCCGCGGCGCCCGAGCCGGCGCCGGCCGCCGCGGACGACGCCGCTCCGCGCAGGCGCCGTCGCGTGGTGCGCCGCCCCGCCTCGTCCGCGGGCGAGCCCGAGACGGCGAGCGCCGCAGAGACCGTCGTAGCGGCGACCGAGCCCCAGGCCGCTCCGGCGGCCGAGTCCGCCGAGTCCGCCGAGCCCGCCGAGTCCGCCGCGGACGCCGCGCCAGCCGGGGAAGCGGCTCCGCCGCGGGCGCGCCGTCGCGCCACGCGCCGCGTGACCTCGCCGACGACGGCCGTCTCCGAGGCCGCCGTCTCCGAGGCCGCCGTCCCCGAGACCGCCGGAGCGGACCGGAGCGCCGCGAGTGCCGAGAGCACCGTGGCCGCCGCCCCCGCGGAGGCCGTCCCGGCGGACACCGCCCCGGCGGACACCGCCCCGGCGGACACCGCCGGTGCCGACGCCGCCGACGACGCGGCTCCCCGCCGCACCCGGCGTCGCGCCTCGCGCCGTGTCTCCGCCCCCGCGACCGCCGAGACGGCGCAGGCCGGTCAGGCCGCTCCGTCCGCCGAGACCGCCGCCTCCCCCGCCGAGGAGGCGAAGGCTCCCGTGAGCGAGACCACCGCAGAGACCCCGAAGACCCCCGAGGCCCCCGCGGCCTCCGAGGCGTCCGCGGAGGACGCCGCTCCGCGCCGCCGACGCCGCGCGGTCCGCAAGGCCGCCGCCGGATTCGCCGAGCCCGCCCGGCCCGCCGCGGGTGCGGCCGCGGCCGCCGGGGCCGGGACGACGAGGCGTCCCGCACGTCCCGCGGTCGCCGTCTTCCAGGCCCCCGTGTTCACCGAGCCCCAGTTCCAGACCCCGGAGCGGGCCGCCGCCGAAGCGGCCGCCGAGGCCGCCGGCGCGGTGGAGCCCGAGGAGCCGGAGGAGATCGAGGAGCTCCCGGAGGAGCAGCCCGTCGCCTCCCGCCGCCGGCGCCGCCGCCGGGGCGCCGCCGACGAGACCGAGGCGGCACCGGCCGCCCAGGCCGCTTCCGGCACCCGTGCCGAGCCCGCCCTCGAGGCCCGCGCCGAGGACGGGACGGACGCCGACGCCGACGTCGACGAGCAGGCCGAGGACCACGCGGACGACGACCAGGACGAGAACGAGGGCCCCGGCTCCCGCCGTCGCCGCCGCCGGGGCGGCCGTCGCCGTCGCCGCGGCGAGTCCGCCGAGACCGACGCCGAGGGCGACGAGTCCGAGGACGACGCCGAGCACGACACCGAGGACACCGAGGACACCGCCGACGGATCCGCCGACGACGCGGACGACACCGACGAGTCGGCCGAGGACGGTGACGACACGGGCGGCACGGGCGGCTCCAGCAGCAGCCGGCGCCGTCGTCGCCGGCGTCGCCGGGCCGGGGACGGCGGCGGCGAGGCCGAGGCCTCCGGCGACGACCCCGAGCGCACCGTCGTCAAGGTGCGTGAGCCGCGCAAGGCCGCCGAGCCGTCGGACGAGGTGCAGTCCATCAAGGGCTCCACGCGCCTGGAGGCGAAGAAGCAGCGCCGCCGGGAAGGCCGCGAGCAGGGCCGCCGACGCGTCCCGATCATCACCGAGGCCGAGTTCCTGGCCCGCCGCGAGGCCGTCGAGCGCGTCATGGTGGTCCGGCAGTACGGCGACCGCACGCAGATCGGCGTCCTGGAGGACGGCGTGCTCGTCGAGCACTACGTCAACAAGGAGCAGGCCACCTCGTACGTCGGCAACGTGTACCTGGGCAAGGTGCAGAACGTGCTGCCGTCGATGGAGGCCGCCTTCATCGACATCGGCAAGGGCCGCAACGCCGTGCTCTACGCCGGCGAGGTCAACTTCGAGGCGCTGGGCATGGCCAACGGCCCGCGCCGGATCGAGGCCGCGCTGAAGTCCGGCCAGCCGGTCCTCACCCAGGTGACGAAGGACCCGATCGGGCACAAGGGCGCCCGTCTGACCAGCCAGGTCTCCCTCCCGGGCCGCTACCTCGTGTACGTCCCCGAGGGCTCGATGACCGGCATCAGCCGCAAGCTCCCCGACACCGAGCGGGCCCGGCTGAAGACCATCCTCAAGAAGATCGTCCCCGAGGACGCGGGCGTCATCGTGCGCACCGCCGCCGAGGGCGCGAGCGAGGACGAGCTGCGCCGTGACGTCGAGCGGCTGCAGGCGCAGTGGGAGGAGATCAAGAAGAAGTCCAGGAACGGCGGCTCGAACGCGCCGACGCTGCTGTACGGCGAGCCGGACATGACCGTCCGGGTCGTGCGGGACATCTTCAACGAGGACTTCTCCAAGGTCATCGTCAGCGGCGACGAGGCATGGGAGACCATCCACGGCTACGTCGCGCACGTCGCGCCCGACCTGGCCGGCCGGCTGCAGAGGTGGACCAGCGAGGTCGACGTCTTCGCCACGTACCGGATCGACGAGCAGCTCGCCAAGGCGCTCGACCGCAAGGTCTGGCTGCCCAGCGGCGGTTCGCTGGTGATCGACCGGACCGAGGCGATGATCGTCATCGACGTCAACACCGGCAAGTTCACCGGTCAGGGCGGCAACCTCGAGGAGACCGTCACCAGGAACAACCTGGAGGCGGCCGAGGAGATCGTGCGCCAGCTGCGGCTGCGCGACCTCGGCGGCATCATCGTCATCGACTTCATCGACATGGTCCTGGAGTCGAACCGGGACCTGGTGCTGCGGCGCCTGCTCGAGTGCCTGGGCCGGGACCGCACGAAGCACCAGGTCGCCGAGGTGACCTCGCTGGGCCTGGTGCAGATGACCCGCAAGCGGGTCGGCCAGGGCCTGCTGGAGTCGTTCTCGGAGACCTGCGTCCACTGCAACGGGCGCGGCGTCATCGTCCACCTGGACCAGCCCACCTCCGTCGGAGGCGGCGGCAAGCGCAGGAAGCGCGCGCGGGCCGGGGCCGAGCACGTCCACGAGCACGAGGCCGACCTCGTCACGACGGCGGAGCAGGAGGCGGAAGCGGAGTCGGAGCCGGAGACGGCGGCCGAGGTCGCCGCCGAAACTGCCGAACCGGTCGCGCTGCCGGCCCCCGAGTACACCCCCGACGAGGAGCTGTACAGCAGCGCCGCCGAGGCGGAGGCCGCGGCCACCCGCGGACGCACCCGCCGCCGGACGAGCCGGAGGGCCTCGGCCCCGGCGGGCACGCCGAGGCGCGAGGAGCGCCGTCGCGAGCCGGCCGCCGCCGAGACCGCGGGCGCGGTCATCGCCGAGGAGCCGACGGCCCAGGTGCCGACGGCCCAGGACACGACGGCCGCTCAGGAGGCCGCGCGTCCGGTGCAGCCGGAGCCGGCCGCCGAGGCGCACGCCGCACCGGCCGCCGCGGAGGACCCGGTCGTCGAGGCACCCGCCGAAGCCCCTGCCGGGGCACCCGCCGCCGGGACGGCCGCTCCCGCGGGCCGCACGCGTCGCCGGGCCACCCGCAAGGCGTCCGCGCCGGCCGGTTCCCCGGCGGGTGCGGAGGCCGCGGTGATGACCGTTGCGGAGACCGCCCCCGCGGCCGCTCCGTCGGAGCCCGTGCAGGCCCCCGAGCCGGTGGCGGAGGAGTCCCCGGCCGAGGCGCCCGAGGCGGCGGCCGGGACCGCCGCGCCGCCGCGCCCGCGCCGCCGCGCGGTGCGCAAGCCGACCGTGTCCACCGCGTCCGAGGAGGCGGCCGTCGTGGTCGTCCCGTCGGCCACGGCGGACCGGGAGGGCCCGGCCGACGGGACGCCGGAGGCCGCCACCGAGGCGCCCGCCGCCACCGAGGCGGAGGCGGTCGAGGAGGCCGCCGAGGAGACGGCTCCGGTCAAGAAGGCCGCCCGCGCGACCGCCAAGAAGGCCACGGCGAAGAAGGCCGCCACGAAGAAGACGACGACGGCCAAGGAGACCGCCGCCAAGACGACCGCTGCCAAGACGACGGCCGCCAAGAAGACCGCCGCCAAGAAGGCGACGGCCAAGAAGGCGACCGCCAAGACGACGACGGCCAAGAAGGCGACCGCCAAGACGACGGCGAAGAAGACGACGGCGAAGAAGACCGCGGCGGCGGCCCAGCAGCCGTCGCCCTCGGTCACGGCGTCGACGGAGGACTGATCGGGACCCGCCCGACGCGGCGGTACGCGAAGGGGCGCGGACACCGGGAACACCCGGTGTCCGCGCCCCTTCGCTTCTCCCCCGGGACGGGCCCGGGGGGCCGCCGGGCCGCACCCGGCGTCACACCGCGCAGTCCGGACAGATCCCGCGGTATGTCAGCTCGACGCCGGAGACCGTGTACCCGAAGCGTTCCGACTCCGGGAGGGCCGAGAGGGCGTCGCCCGTCGGGTGCACGTCGCGGATCGTTCCGCAGCGGTCGCAGAGCAGGTGGTGATGGGGACGGCGCGCGTTCGGGTCGTAGCGCGTGGCGCGGTGGTCGGTCGAGACCTCGAGGAGCTCGCCCAGGGACACCAGTTCGCCCAGGGTGTTGTAGACCGTCGCCCGGGAGATCTCGGGCAGCCGCTCCGTCGCCCGCGCGTGCACCTCGTCGGCGGTCAGGTGGATATGGTCTCCGGCGAGGACCTCGGCGACGACACGCCGCTGCGCGGTCAGACGCCAGCCACGCTCCCGAAGCCTCTTCAAGAGATCACTCATGCGCGTCACCCTAACCAGCGATGGAACCCAGCTCAAGAACAGGTATGGTTCTGAAAGTCGCCTTGACTTAGACCTTGTCCAATGTAGGGTATCCGGCGAGGGCCGCGAAGCGGCTTGCGCGGATGCTCGGACGGCCAGGAACGCAGGCCTTGATCCCAGCGAAGAACCACTCACCGAGGAGCGAGCTTTGACCGAGAACAACCAGAAGCCGTTGACGACGGCCGCCGGCGCGCCGGTCGCCAACAACCAGGACTCCCTGACGGCCGGTCCGCGCGGTCCGATGCTCCTGCAGGACGTGTGGTTCCTGGAGAAGCTCGCGCACTTCGACCGTGAGGTCATCCCGGAGCGCCGGATGCACGCCAAGGGCTCGGGCGCCTTCGGTACGTTCACGGTGACCCACGACATCACCCGCTACACGAGCGCGAACATCTTCTCCGAGGTCGGCAAGAAGACCGAGATGTTCGCCCGGTTCTCCACCGTCGCGGGTGAGCGCGGCGCGGCCGACGCCGAGCGCGACATCCGCGGCTTCGCCCTGAAGTTCTACACGGACGAGGGCAACTGGGACCTGGTCGGGAACAACACCCCGGTCTTCTTCTTCCGCGACCCGCTGCGCTTCCCGGACCTCAACCGCGCGGTGAAGCGCGACCCGCGCACCAACCTCCGCGACGCCGAGAACAACTGGGACTTCTGGACCAACCTCCCCGAGGCCCTGCACCAGATCACCATCGTCATGTCCGACCGCGGCATCCCCGCCTCGTACCGGCACATGCACGGCTTCGGCTCGCACACCTACAGCCTGATCAACGCCGAGGGCGAGCGGTTCTGGGTCAAGTTCCACCACCGCACCCAGCAGGGCATCAAGAACCTCACCGACGCCGAGGCCGAGGCCCTGGTCGGCAAGGACCGCGAGTCCCACCAGCGCGACCTCTACGAGGCGATCGAGAACGGCGACTTCCCGAAGTGGAAGCTGTTCATCCAGGTCATGCCGGAGGCCGACGCGGAGAACTACCGCTTCCACCCCTTCGACCTCACCAAGGTCTGGTCGAAGAAGGACTACCCGCTGATCGAGGTCGGCGAGTGGGAGCTCAACCGCAACCCCGCGAACTACTTCGCGGACGTCGAGCAGGCCGCCTTCACCCCGGCCAACGTGGTGCCGGGCATCAGCTACTCGCCCGACAGGATGCTGCAGGGCCGTCTCTTCTCCTACGGCGACGCCCAGCGCTACCGCCTCGGTGTGAATCACCACCAGATCCCCGTCAACGCCGCCAAGAACCCGGTGAACACCTACCACCGCGACGGCGCCATGCGGGTCGACGGCAACCAGGGGTCCACCCCGGGCATCGAGCCCAACTCCTACGGCCGCTGGCCCGACCAGCCGACCTACCGCGAGCCGAGCCAGGCCGTGGGCGCCGTCGCCGACCGGTTCAACTTCCGTGAGGACGACGACAACTACTTCGAGCAGCCCGGCAACCTGTTCCGCCTGATGACCGCCGAGCAGCAGCAGGCCCTCTTCGAGAACACCGCGCGCGCCATCAACGGCGCGTCGGAGCAGACCGTCGCGCGCCACATCGCCAACTGCACCAAGGCCGACCCGGCCTACGGCGAGGGCGTCCGCAAGGCGATCGAGGCCCTGGCCGCCGGCAGCCTCTGATCCCGGCCGCTCGAAGGAGCGGGCAGGAGATCCCGCACCGTGCCCGGCGC
>NZ_LIRG01000326.1:21602-26336 GCF_001419695.1 Streptomyces prasinopilosus | reverse complement strand
CCCGGCGCCCCCATGGACGACCGGCGCCACCCGCTCGACCGGCACGACCGGGCTACCGGCGCCACCCGCTTCGCCGGCACCCCCGCGCGACCGCACGACCGGCGCGACCGCTTGACCAGCACAACCGCCCGACCAGGAGAGATGCGCATGAGCAGGGACGGTCTGACACCCGAGCAGACGGAGCGCGTCGTGGCCCTCGCCATGGACCTGGCCCGTGAAGGCGACACCGGGCAACTGGTGGAGTTCGTGGAGCACGGGCTGCCGGTGGACGTGACCGACGCGGACGGCAACACCTTGCTGATGCTCGCCGCCTATCACGGCCACGCCGGCACCGTACGGGCCCTGATCGGGCTCGGCGCCGACCCGGACCTGCGCAACGCCCGGGACCAGACCCCCCTCGCCGGAGCCCTGTTCAAGGGCGCGGACGAGGTGGTCGGGGTGCTGCGAGAGGCCGGGGCGGACCTGGACTCCGGCACGCCGACCGCCCGGGCCGCGGCGGCCATGTTCGGGCGCGCCCACCTGCTCGAGGACTGACCCGCGGGACGGGGACCCCCCACCGGGCGCCCGCCGTCACCGGTGGCCCCGGCCCGGTTTGACCCCCCGGGGCCACGCCCCGTAACCTTGACCGTCGGCGTGTCCATCGGGACCGCCACATCCCCGTAAACCTTTTCCTCCCGGGTGCATGGACCGGCTCGGGAGAGGTCGCCCGTTGCGTCTGTCGGGTGGCTGGCCTGCGGGGTGCCGTTCTTCGAGTGAGAGTGAGATCCGCGTGTACGCCATCGTGCGCAGCGGTGGTCGCCAGCACAAGGTTGCTGTCGGCGACATCGTTGAGGTTGACAAGATTTCCACGGGCAAGGTCGGCGACACGGTCGAGCTCTCGACCCTGCTCGTCGTCGACGGCGACGCCGTGACCAGCGACCCGTGGGTCCTGGCCGGCATCAAGGTCCAGGCCGAGATCGTGGACCACCACAAGGGCCAGAAGATCGACATTCTGCGCTACAAGAACAAGACCGGCTACCGCCGTCGTCAGGGCCACCGCCAGCAGTACACGGCGATCAAGGTCACTGAGATCCCCGCGGCTGCGAAGTAAGGGACTGAGGAGAGATGGCACACAAGAAGGGCGCATCGTCCACCCGGAACGGTCGCGACTCCAATGCCCAGCGGCTCGGCGTGAAGCGCTTCGGCGGTCAGGCCGTCAACGCGGGTGAGATCCTCGTCCGCCAGCGTGGCACCCACTTCCACCCGGGCGCCGGCGTCGGCCGTGGTGGCGACGACACGCTGTTCGCGCTGGAGGCCGGTGCGGTGCAGTTCGGCACCCACCGCGGCCGCAAGGTCGTGAACATCGTTCCGGTCGCCTGACCGGAAGCTTTCGCGAGGCGGACCTCACTTCCCTGGCGGGAAGGCGGGTCCGCCTTTCGCGTGTTAACCAGGAAACACGTACGCACGTACACCTCACCGTCTCTGGAGGCACCCCACATGACCACCTTCGTGGACCGCGTCGAGCTGCATGTCGCCGCGGGTAACGGAGGCCACGGCTGTGCCTCCGTCCACCGTGAGAAGTTCAAGCCGCTGGGTGGACCCGACGGCGGGAACGGCGGCCGGGGCGGCGACGTGATCCTCACCGTCGACCAGTCCGTGACCACCCTGCTCGACTACCACCACTCCCCGCACCGCAAGGCCACCAACGGCAAGCCCGGCGAGGGCGGCAACCGCAGCGGCAAGGACGGCCAGGACCTCGTCCTTCCGGTGCCGGACGGCACCGTCGTCCTGGACAAGGCGGGCAACGTGCTCGCCGACCTGGTCGGGCACGGGACCTCGTACATCGCCGCCCAGGGCGGCCGGGGCGGGCTCGGGAACGCCGCCCTCGCCTCCGCGCGGCGCAAGGCGCCCGGGTTCGCGCTGCTCGGTGAACCGGGAGACCTGCGGGACATCGGCCTGGAGCTGAAGACCGTCGCCGACGTGGCGCTGGTCGGCTACCCGAGCGCGGGCAAGTCCTCGCTGATCTCCGTGCTCTCCGCCGCCAAGCCCAAGATCGCCGACTACCCGTTCACCACCCTCGTGCCCAACCTGGGCGTCGTCACCGCCGGCTCGACCGTCTACACGATCGCCGACGTGCCCGGGCTCATCCCGGGCGCCAGCCGGGGCAAGGGGCTCGGGCTCGAGTTCCTGCGGCACGTGGAGCGGTGCAGCGTGCTCGTGCACGTGCTGGACACGGCGACGCTGGAGTCCGACCGCGACCCCGTCTCCGACCTCGACGTCATCGAGGAGGAACTGCGGCAGTACGGCGGCCTCGACAACCGCCCCCGCGTCGTCGTCCTCAACAAGACCGACGTGCCGGACGGCAGGGACCTCGCCGAGATGGTGCGGCCGGACCTGGAGGCACGCGGCTACCGCGTCTTCGCGGTGTCCGCCGTCGCCCACCTCGGACTGCGGGAACTGTCGTTCGCGCTGGCCCAGCTGGTGTCCGAGGCGCGGGCCGCCCGCCCCAAGGAGGAGTCGACGCGCGTCGTCATCCGGCCCAAGGCCGTGGACGACAGCGGATTCACCGTCACCCGCGAGGACGAGGGCCTGTTCCGGGTGCGGGGCGAGAAGCCCGAACGCTGGGTCCGCCAGACCGACTTCAACAACGACGAGGCCGTCGGCTACCTCGCCGACCGGCTCAACCGGCTCGGTGTGGAAACGGCGCTGATGAAGGCCGGGGCCCGGACCGGCGACGGCGTCGCCATCGGCCCCGAGGACAACGCCGTCGTCTTCGACTGGGAGCCGACGGTGACCGCCGGTGCGGAGATGCTCGGCCGGCGCGGCGAGGACCACCGCTTCGAGGCACCCCGCCCGGCCGCCCAGCGCCGCCGCGACCGGCAGGCCGAACGGGACGAGTCCGAGCGGGAGTACGACGACTTCGACCCGTTCCGCGACAAGGCGTAGGGACCGGGGCCCGCGGAGCCGCCGGACGGCCCCGCGGGCGGGGCCGTCCCCCGCCCGCCGCCCGCCGCTCACCTCCAGGACCCGCCCGGGCCACGGGACGTTCCCGTGCCGGGGCGGGTCCCCCCTTGTCCGCCTTATTGTCATGAGCGCGCCGCTCCGGATTCAGGGTGCGGACCCTCCGTACCGAGAACTTCCCCGTGTCCACGTCGCATGCGAGGCAGGGGAGTTCGCTCATGTCCGGAGCCTTACCGTCCGACCGCCGCCGCGTTCTGGCCGCCGGCGCCGCCGCGCTCGGCACGGCGGCCTCCGCCCAGCTGTGGCTGCCGGCCACGGCCCGCGCGGCGGGGCGCAAACCGCTGCCCGACGGGGTGTTCAGCCTGGGAGTCGCCTCCGGCGACCCCCTGCCGGACGGGATCGTGCTGTGGACCCGGCTCGCCCCCGACCCCCTGAACGGCGGAGGCATGCCGAACAGCACGGTCCCCGTCGAGTGGCAGGTCGCCCAGGACTCCCGCTTCCGGTGGATCGTCCGCCGGGGCACCGCACTGGCCCGGCCCTCCTACGGCCACAGCGTCCACGTCGACGTACGCGGGCTGCGCCCGGACACCCGGTACTGGTACCGCTTCCGGGCCGGCGGGCAGCTCTCGCGGACCGGCCGCACCCGCACCGCGCCGCCCGCGCACAGCGCGGGCGGCCACCTGAGGCTCGCGCTCGCCTCCTGCCAGAACTGGCAGCACGGCTACTTCACGCCGTACGCCGACATGCTGCGGCAGGACCCGGACGTCGTCGTGTTCGTCGGCGACTACATCTACGAGTCGAGTCCGTCGGCGACCGGCGTACGCCGTCACGAGGGCGGCGGGGAGCCCTACAGCCTGACCCAGTACCGCAACCGGTACGCCCAGTACCGCTCCGACCCGGACCTCGCGGCGATGCACGCGAACGCGCCCTTCGTGGTCACCTTCGACGACCACGAGATCGACAACGACTTCGCCGGCCGGATCCCGCAGGACCCCGACAAGCAGTCGCACGACGCCTTCACGGCCCGCCTCACCGCGGGCTACCGGGCGTACTACGAGCACATGCCGGTCCGCGCGAGCGCCCTCCCCGACGGCCCGCGCATCCGGATGCACCGGCGGCTGGAGTTCGGCCGGCTCGCCCGGCTCAACGTGCTGGACACCCGGCAGTACCGCAGCGACCAGGCGACCGGCCAGGAGGGCGCCCAGGACCCGTCGCGGACCATGCTCGGCGCCGCGCAGAAGCGATGGCTGGTCGACGGGCTGCGCCACTCGCCCGCCCGCTGGAATCTGATCGCCTCCCAGATCATGATGGCCGAGACCGACCTCCGGGTCGGCGAGGGCAAGCTCTGGTACTACGACGCCTGGGACGGCTACCAGGCCGAACGCAACGCGCTGCTCCAGGAGTTCCGGAGGGTGAGCAACCCCGTCGTCCTCACCGGCGACCGCCACCTGACGATGGTCAGCGACCTCAGGGAGGACTTCGCCGACCCGTCCTCCGCGGTCGTGGGCGCCGAGTTCGTCGGCACGTCCGTCTCCAGCAACGGAGACCAGGACCAGGCCGCCTTCCGCGCGCAGTGGGACCCGCGGCGCGCGGACAATCCGCACTGGAAGCTGCTCGACGCCCACCGCGGCTACCACCTGTTCGACATCCGTCCGGACGGCGTCGACGCGCGGGTGCGGGTGGTGGACACCGTGGTGAAGCCCCGGGCCACGCCCCGTACGCTGGCGCGGCTGCGGGTGGAGGCGGGCCGCCCCGGCGTCCACGTGGTGTGACGGCCGTGCGGCGGCCCGCGGG
>NZ_LIRG01000326.1:0-21596 GCF_001419695.1 Streptomyces prasinopilosus | reverse complement strand
GGTCCCGGGCCCCGCCCCCGTTCTCCCCACCGAGACCGAAAAGCCGCCGAATCTTTATGGGGGAATTCTTCGCGAAAGGACGGGCGGACAAGATGAATTTCCTGTTGTCGGGCACTTCCCCCTTTGCCGCACCCCGAATATGAAGAAAAGGTGCAGTACCGCCCCGCGGACCGTGAAGATCCGGGCCTCGCGGGAGGAGCCGGGGCCGACGCGGCGACGGCCGGGGACGGGCCTCCCGCCTGTGCGGTTACTCACAGCGACGACTCGGGCCGCCCGGGAACCGGCGCCGGGCCATCAGGGGTCTAAGGTGAATGAAAGGTTGCGCGCACATATGCGACGAAGGGCGCTCACCTTGCATTGCGGTAACCACAAGTGGGACCATTTTGCAGTTCCCTGATGCCCCAAGGTAGGTCACCTGTGTCCCAGCACATAGCCAAGCCCCGTACCACCGCAGTGATCCTGGCCGGCGGCACCGGTCAGCGGGTGGGTCTTTCGATCCCCAAGCAGCTGCTGAAGATCGCCGGCAAGGCAGTCATCGAGCACACCCTGACCACCTTCGAGAACGCCGACTCGATCGACGACATCATCGTGCTGATGGCGCCGGGTTACGTGCCCGACGTCGAGAAGATCGTCGCCAAGGCCGGGTTCAAGAAGGTCACCCGGGTCATCGAGGGGGGCGCGACGCGGAACGAGACCACCGAGCGGGCCATCTCGGTGCTCGGCGAGGGCCTGGCCGAGGGCGAGGACCGCAACGTCCTCTTCCACGACGCCGTGCGCCCCCTGCTGTCGCAGCGCGTCATCGCCGACTGCGTGCACGCCCTGGAGCGCTACCAGGCCGTCGACGTGGCCATCCCGTCCGCCGACACCATCATCGTCACCCGGACGCACGGCGACGACGGCGAGTTCATCACCGAGATCCCGGACCGCGCCCGGCTGCGCCGCGGCCAGACCCCGCAGGCGTTCAAGCTGTCCACGATCCGCCGGGCCTACGAGGTCGCCGCGGGCGACCCCAACTTCCAGGCCACGGACGACTGCTCGGTCGTGCTCAAGTACCTGCCCGACGTGCCGATCCACGTCGTCGCGGGCGACGAGTACAACATGAAGGTCACCCAGCCGGTCGACGTCTTCATCGCCGACAAGCTGTTCCAGCTCGCCTCCACGGCCACCCCCGAGCAGATGGGTGAGGCCGCCTACCGCGAACTGCTCACCGGCAGGACCGTCGTCGTCTTCGGCGGCTCGTACGGCATCGGCAAGGACATCTGCGAACTCGCCGAGTCCTACGGCGCCACGGTGTACGCGCTCGGCCGCTCCACCACCGGCACCCACGTGGAGAACCCGGAGGAGGTCGACGACGCGCTGTCCAAGGCGTACGCCGAGACGGGCCGCATCGACTACGTCGTCAACACGGCCGGCGTACTGCGCATCGGGAAGCTGGCCGAGACCGACAACGCCACTATCGAGGAGGCGCTGAAGGTCAACTACCTGGCGCCCGTGCAGATCGCCCGGTCGGCGTACAAGTACCTCGCCGAGACCAAGGGCCAGCTGCTGCTCTACACCTCCAGCAGCTACACCCGGGGACGCGCCGAGTACAGCCTCTACTCCTCGACCAAGGCCGCCATGGTGAACCTCACCCAGGCCCTGGCCGACGAATGGGCCGGCGAGGGCGTCCGCGTCAACTGCGTCAACCCGGAGCGCACCGCCACGCCCATGCGGACCAAGGCCTTCGGCCAGGAACCGGCGGGCAGCCTGCTGTCCTCCGAGGCGGTGGCCCGCACCTCCCTGGACGTGCTGCTCTCCGAGCTCACCGGTCACGTCATCGACGTGCGCCAGCAGGACCCGACGGCGGGCGCGGCCCGCGCCAGCGGCTTCGAGCAGGCACTGGCGTCGGTGCTGGACCGTCAGGACGGCGTGTAATAATCAGCGGCAAATAGACTCCGGCAATTCAGGCCTCTGCGGCCCCCCGTTCACGCAGTTCCTGCGCGGGTGTTCGCGGGGGCCTGAATCCGTCGTCAACGAATTGCGCACACGCACAAACCGGCACTCACCCCTCCAAGAGCAGGTTTCTCCGTTGATATCCACCGCTATTCGCGTCGCCCGGGTGGGAAGCGCGGCCGAACTGGCCGCGGCGGTCCTCATGCTGCTGGGCTTCCCCTGCCTCATGCTGGCCGCGCTCGTCCCGAGCGTCCCCGCCTTCGCGGCGGCGGCCGCCGTGACGTACCTGGCGGACCACTATCTGCACCGCAGGGGCAGCTACCTGGTCAACCGCCTCAGCAAGGTGCGGGCGGGCCTGTCGATCCGCTTCCTGATCCGGCAGCTGCTGCTGATCCTGCTGCTGGCCCGGCTGTCCCTCGCGGACAACCTGATCTACTACGGGGCGATCGCCTGCTTCATCGCGTTCTACGGCCTGCAGGCCCCGCACGGCGCGCTGACCACGCTGATCCGCAACCGCCGGCGCATGCCGGTGGCCACCCGCAACGTGGACCTGGCGTCCCGCATCCGGATCCCGGACGCGCCGCCGCGCGTGCTGACGCACCGGGCCGCGGAGAAGATGCTCCACCTCGACCTGGTGGCGGTCGGCGGCATACTCCTCGCCGCGGCCCTCGACTCGCCCCTCGTCGGGTTCGCCGGCATCGGCGTCACGGTGCTCCTGGGCACCGCCTACGTGCTGGCCCTGGTCCCCTACGTGCGGGGCCGGCGGATACCGCCGAAGGCCGACCAGGTCCTGGAGGCGGTCGACGACTGGCTGCGCGAGTACCGGCCCGAGACGGTGCTGTACTTCTCCGGCTCCAGGGACTCCGCCTACCAGGTCAACATGTGGCTGGAGACCATGGAGCAGCTGGACACCCGGCCGCTGGTCATCCTGCGCGAGCGGGTCATCCTGGCCAACCTGGCCCCCACCACGGTCCCGGTCGTCTGCGTGCCCGGAGGGGTGCACCTGATGAACCTGGACCTGTCCACGGTGCGGGTCGCGCTGTACGCGGCGAACGTCGGCAAGAACATCCACCTGCTGCGCGTCCCGACCATGAAGCACGTCTTCATCGGGCACGGTGACAGCGACAAGCTCGCCAGCGTCAACCCGTTCAGCAAGGTCTACGACGAGGTGTGGACGGCCGGCCGCGCGGGCCGCGACCGCTACGCCATCGCCGACGTCGGCGTCCGCGACGACGACATCGTCGAGGTGGGCCGCCC
Source organism: Streptomyces prasinopilosus (assembly GCF_001419695.1). Lineage (GTDB taxonomy): Bacteria > Actinomycetota > Actinomycetes > Streptomycetales > Streptomycetaceae > Streptomyces > Streptomyces prasinopilosus. The sequence goes on along the minus strand of NZ_LIRG01000326.1, from coordinate 18,407 downwards.
GCAGCTGGCCCCCATCGAGCCCCGGCGGGCCGCGCCCGCGGACGCGGCCGAGGGGCACCGCCCGACGGTGCTGTACGCCCCCACCTGGGAGGGCTGGGACGACAACCCGGGCAACACCTCGCTGCTGCTGGCCGGCGAGAACATCGTGAAGCGGCTGATCGCGGCCGACCCCCCGGTCCGCGTCCTCTACAAGCCGCACCCCTTCACCGGCACCCGCAGCGCGCAGGCCAAGGCCGCCCACCAGCGGATCACCGAGCTGATCGAGCAGGCCGCCGCCGAGCGCGCCGCCGACCCCCGCTTCACCGCCGACGCGGCGGCGCGGGACCGGGCGCGGGCCGAGCTGGCCCGGGTCGAGGCCCGGCTGGCCGAACTGGCCGGCGGCGGCGACAGGGGCGACGAGGCCGAGGCCAGCCGCGACGGCGTGATCGACGTGGCCCGGTACGAGGAGACCGCCCGGCTGCGCGACGCGTGGAACACCGCGTACTGGAACTCCTTCCCCGACTGGGAGCACCGCGTCATCACGGGGGCCCAGCCGCGCCTGTACGACTGCTTCAACGTGTCCGACGCGATGGTCTCCGACATCTCCAGCGTCGTCTCCGACTTCATCGCCAGCGGCAAGCCGTACGCGGTCACCGACTCCGCCGGACTGGGGGCGGAGGAGTTCAAGCGGCAGAACACGGCGGTGCGCGCCGCGGTGATCCTGTCCAACGACGCGGCCGCGCTGACCGAGCTGCTCGACGCGGTCCGCGACCCGCAGGCCGATCCGCTGGCCGGGGAGCGGGACGAGCTCAAGCACTACCTGCTGGGCCCGGACGAGCCGACGTCCCTCGAGCAGTTCAACGCGGCGGTCGCCCAGCTCGCCCGGAAGGCCGAGACGCGCAACCTCGGCCAGGAGTCCCGGACCGTGGTCGGCGGTCCGGACGTGGAGCCGGCGGACGCGCTGCCCCCGCAGGCGGCGTCGGTGACCGGCGAGACGGACGGCACCGCGGCGAACTGACCGGCTGCCGTCCCGGCACGACACGGGGCCGGGGCCGGCTGTTTTCCAACACCCTTGTGTCATAAGTCACTTGAGGGGAGGTGTGAAGCAACCTTCCGTCCCCGGCCTCCGTCTAACCAAGCAGCGGATGAGGCGATACAAGGGGAAAAATCCCACAACGAGGGGGGAACGTGACCGTGGCGCAGCCTGACGTCACCGTGGTCATCGGGGCGTACGAAGCGATGCCGTACCTGGTCGAGTGCCTCGCCTCCGTGGAGGCGCAGACCATCGGCCCGGAGCGCGTCGAGGTCATCGCCGTCGACGACGGTTCGACGGACGGCACGGGGGAGTACCTGGAGGAGTTCGCGAAGCGCGCCTCCCCGCGCGTCACCGTGATCCGGCAGGAGAACTCGGGCGGCCCCAGCGGCCCGCGCAACGTCGGCCTGGACAAGGCCCGCGGACGGTACGTCTTCTTCCTGGACGCCGACGACCGGCTGGGCCCCGAGGCCCTGGAACGGATGGTCGCCATGGCGGACCGGGCCGGCACCGACGTCGTCCTGGGGCGGATCGAGGGCGTCGACCGGGGCGCCCCGAAGTCGATGTTCGGCCACACGGTGGAGCGCACCGACGTGCACTCCTCCAACATCATGTACACGCTCAGCGCGCAGAAGCTGTTCCGCCGCGCCCTGCTGGAACGGCACGGCTTACGTTTCGACGAGTCGCTCTACACCGGCGAGGACGCGCTGTTCACCATGGAGGCGTACCTCAGGGCGAACGGCGTCTCCGTGGTCGCCGACCACACCTGCTACTACCTGGTGGGCCGCGACGACGGCAAGCACGTGACCAAGAGCGGGAGCTACGTCCTGCGGTTCGACTCCGCCCGCCTCCTGATGGACCTGATCGCCGACCTCGTCCCCGAGGGCCCCCGGCGCGACCGGCTGATGGTGCGCCCCTTCGCCATCACCCTGCTCCCGCAGTTCGGCCCCAGGTTCCTCAAGGACGACGACCGGGTGCGGCGCCACAAGCTGGAACTGGCGAAGCCGCTGACGGACGCCCACTGGACCGAGGGCGTCGCCCGGCACCTGAAGGTCGAGGAACGGCTGAGACTGCACCTGGTGGCCGGACAGCGGCTCGGACTCCTCCTCGACGCGGTGAGGTTCACGGCGTCGAAGAAGCAGGCGCCGGCCCTGCTGGAACGGCGGGGCCGCCGCCTCTACCTCGTGTATCCCCACTTCCGCGACCGGGCGGCGGGGATCCCCGACACCGTCTACCTCGCCGAGCCCCGCGAGGCCCGCGCCTTCCCCGGCTACCGCGAGGGCGGCACGCCCACCGTCCTGCGCCGTGCCGCCCGCAGGGCCCGCCGCCTGCTGACCTCCGCGAAGAAGGTCACACCGGAGGCCCGGGCCGCGACGGCGGCGTGACGGAGTCCGCCGCACCGGCCTCGGCCCCCGCGCCGGTGCCGGAGGCACGGCGCGGAGGCGGCAGCAGGTCCTCCGCGAGCCGCCGGGACCGCGGGTGCCGCGCCCCGGCCCGGTCGCCGCGCTCCCCGTGGTCCGGGGCCGCGGCGGACAGGGCGCGCAGGGCCGCGTTGCAGCGCTCCAGGGACGTCGGCTCGTCGGGACCCAGGAGGCGCAGCCTCAACTCCGCGCGGGCGTCCGCCAGCCCGTCCTTCTCCGGGTGCCGGACCGCCTCCAGCAGCGCCGGCACCCCGCTCGCGTCCGGGGTCAGCACGGTCGCCGCCGCCACCGTCGGGAACGCGGCGCGGAAGGCGTCCTCGGCCGTCCCGCCGGTGTTCACCACCGCGTACGGCTTGCCGCCGGCCAGGAAGTCGCTGATGACGCTGGACACGTCGCTGATCAGCAGGTCGGCGGCGTTGAAGCAGGAGTACAGGGCGGGCCGCACGCCCGTGACGACCCGGTGCTCGTCCTGGGGCAGGCAGGCCCAGTAGGCCTCCTCCCAGGCCGCCGTGGCCCTCGCCACCGCCTCGGCCCGGCCGGGCGGCGGGGCGGACTGGACCAGCATCCGCTCCGCCTGGTCGGCGCCCTCCCGGACCCCGGCCGCCGTGAGCCGGTCCAGTTCCGTGGTGAGCCGGTCCAGCTCCGCCGCGAGCCGGTCCCGTTCCGCCGCGGATTCCGGGGGCGCGGCGGGCCGTTCCCGGTTCGCCGCCCGGATCAGCTCCCGGATGCGCCGGTCGGCGGCGCCCGCCGCGGGCTCCACCGAACCCGTCAGCGGGTGCGGCTTGTACAGCAGCCGCACGCCCGGGTCCGCGAGCAGCGCCCGGACGAGGTTCTCCCCGGCCGCGACCACCGAGGTGTTGCCCGGGTTGCCGTCCCAGCCCTCCCAGGTCGGCGCGTACAGCACGGTGGTCCGGGCGCCGGGGGCCGGCGGACCCGACCGGGGGCGCACGGCGTCCAGCTGGGGGCGGCCGATCTCCACCACGTCCTTGTCCTCGACGCCGACCCCCGCCCGCGCGTACCGCTCACGCGCCTCGGGACCGGCCACCCACACCTCGTCGTAGGCCTTCGCGTACGGGTTGCAGGACGACAGCTTGTCGCTCTCCCCGTGGTTGACGAAGGCGTGCTTGATCGTGGGGATGCGCAGCACCTGCGAGGTCTTGCCGGAGTTCGAGGGGTGGATGAGCACCCGCAGTGTGGAGTGCTCCAGCCGCATCAGGGTGGACACCTTCGGCAGGCACACGACGGGGAGGTCGGTCGCCGCGATCCTCGCCACCATGAACCGTTCGCGCAGGATGACGACCGGCCGCCCGTCGAGCCTGCTCATCGTCTCCAGCCACATGTTGGCCTGGTAGGCGGAGGACGCCCCGCCGGAGAAGTACAGGCCGACCGTAGGCCGGTAGTCGGCCAGCCAGCGGTCGAACCAGTCGAGCACCTCCTGCTCGCCCGCCGGACGCCGGGAGGGCAGCAGCCGCACCAGGAGCACGCCCAGGCCCGCCGCCGCGAGCACCACCGACACCGCGGTCCCGGCCGCCGCGGGCAGGGCCTCCCGGGTCGCCGCCGCGGCGGCCAGACCGGCGGTCGTGGGCAGGCCCAGGAGCAGCAGCCGGCGGCCGGGGCGGCGCAGCAGCGCGGCCGGGGCGGGGGACAGTCGCAGCGCGGAGGCGTCGATGTTGCGGGTCAGCACCGGCAGCGTGCGGGTGCGGCGGACCAGCACGGACACCGCCTGGACCGCGCAGTGCAGCGCGTAGAAGACGAGCAGGCCGGCGACCGGCCAGGCGAACTGCGGTTCCCGGTCGTGCTCCCCGAGCCGCAGCAGGCCCACCACCAGGAGCAGGTCACGCAGGACGTGACGGACGGTGAGGTCCGCGTGGGACTTGGCCAGCATCGCCAGCACGCCGGGCTGCCACCGGGCCAGCACGCCCTCGGCCGCCAGGGAGACGGCGGTCGCGGCGAGCAGCAGCGGGACGTGCGGGAGCAGGGCCCCGGCGGTCTGCGCCACGAAGGCGGCGGCCAGGACGGCCGCCGTCAGCCCTCCGGCGACGAGGGGGCGGCCGGGCGGACGGGGCGAGGCACGGCGCCGGCCGACGCCGGCCGTGAGCCGGCGACGGGGTCGGGACGGCCGGCCGGACCGGGACGGCCGGCCGGTGCGGGACAGGGGCAGGGGCACGCGGTCACTCCAGGGTGCGTCGCGGAGACGGACGCCCGGGTTAACGCGTGCCGACGTCCGGACGACACGCACGTGTCCGCGATGTGCGGGGGAACGCGGCCTGCCTCGCACGAGAGGCGTCTCCTCCCGCCACACAGCCCTCCGGCCGGGCCCGGGCCGTTCGGCCCGCCGCGCCACGGACCGTGGGGGGCCCGGGACACGTTCCCGGGCCCCCCACGGCGTTCCGCCGGGCGCGGTCCCCCGGAACGGCCCACACCGGCCGCACGACGGCGAAGGCACTCCCCACCGGGATCCCCCGGCAGGACTCCCACACGTCCGGTCCGACCGTCCCTCCGGTGCGCTCCCCCCGGACCCCGATGTCCTCCGTCGGTCCTCTAACCGCGTCCGCCCTTGAGGGCCTTGCGCAGGGGACGGCCCACGACCCGGCGGGCCCTGCGGTACACCGAGCGGGGCGCGGGGGCGACCACGGCGGTCTTCCCGGCGGTGCCGCCCTTGGACGCCTTCTTGGCCGCCGCCTTGACGCCGGCCAGTTCCTTCTTCAGCTTGGCGTTGTCCGCGGCCAGTTCACCGACCCGGGTGTGCAGCCAGCCGAAGCGCGCGATGAGCGAGGCCGGGTCGGTGTCGATCCACGGCCGGACACCGCCGGGGAAGTCCAGCGAGCGCAGCCGCTCCTCGTACGCCGCGCCGCCGTCGCCGTGCGTGAACGTGTTGTCCAGCCCGTTGCGGTCGAGGAACGAGGTGAACCGCTCGAACCGCTCGTGGTGGTTGCCGGTGAGCGCGCCGAGGTCGGTCTCCTCGTACAGCCGGGCCGGGTCGACCTCCTCGGGCAGCTGGTCGAGGGTGTGGTGCGGGATCTCGAAGTAGCGGCACAGCTCCAGCGTGCGCGAGTCCGAGCACAGCACGTTCGCGGGCGTACCGGCCAGCAGCGCCGCGATGTTGCCGTGGATGCGGGAGCCGAAGGAGAAGTCGAAGTCCCGCAGGTCGTCGATCCAGGTCACCGGGTCGATGTAGACGCGGACCTTGCCCTCCCGGTACATCGGGTGGTCGGGGTGCGTCGGCATCCCGGTGACCTTCCCGTTCGGGTCGGACAGGTCCCGCCAGTGCAACTGCCGCGCGTCGGAGAGGTTCTGACCGATGAACCGCAGGTTCGGGTAGCGGGCGTGGGTGCGGGTGATGACCCGGTCCAGGCCCTGGTTGCGGACGGCGTTGTGCGAACCGTTGATCGCGATGCGGGAGTCGGTGGTGAGCTCCTGCGCCCGCTTGCGCACGGTGAGTTCCTTGCCGTACATGAACAGCGAGGGGCAGCCGATGACGTCGACGTCCTTGAACCCGAGGTCGTTCAGGTATTTCTCGGTGAACTCGCCGCGCACGCCGATCGAGGCGCTGCGGTCCAGCACGGCGGAGACGAACTCGCGCACCGCCGGCTCCATCGGCTTCAGCCGCGCCGGGTCGTAGTCGAGACCCGCCTGCGCGCCGATGCCGACGACGACCACCGGGATCTTCAGCTGGGTGATCAGCTTCGTCAGCCGCCGCAGGCTCGGTTCGAACGACGGCCGGAAGGCGTTGGCGAGCGGCACGACGAAGGCGTCGTACTCCTCGTTGATGCGTCCCGCGGGGGTGCCGTCGGCACGGATGCCGTTGGACACCACCGTGGTGTGCGGTGTCTCAAGGATCTTGTGCGCGGCATCGCTGAAGATCAGGTTGCCCGCGTTGCTGGCGAACACGTCGCGCTGGAGGGCTTCCTCCACCGGGACGACGTCGTAGGGGCTCTTCCCCGATCTGAGGAGGATGCGTTGGGTGCGAGAAGCGTTGGGTGACACCCGTTCACACTATGTTTCCGGAAGCTTTTATTTCTATAGGCAACCAATGCAAGCTTTTTCACATCAGCTCTCCGTGAGGACACGGTTACGCGCGGGCGTCCGGAGGCTGGACGGACGCGCGCCCCCCACCCCGCTTCGCGTAGATTGCCGGTGGGGACGCCGGGCCGCCCCCGTGGACCGCACGAGGGGACGGAGCAGCAGGTGGCAGGGGCAAGGCAGGCCGTGGGCGAGGCCCGCAGGATCGTCGTCAAGGTCGGGTCCTCGTCGCTGACGACCGCCTCGGGGGGCCTGGACGCCGACCGGGTCGACGCCCTCGTCGACGTGCTCGCCAAGGTGCGGTCCGGGGGAGAGCGCGAACTCGTCCTCGTCTCCTCCGGCGCCATCGCCGCCGGACTCGCCCCCCTGGGCCTCACCCGGCGACCGCGCGACCTCGCCCGCCAACAGGCCGCCGCCAGCGTCGGCCAGGGGCTGCTGATGGCCCGTTACACCGCGTCCTTCGCCCGCTACGGCGTCCGCGCCGGCCAGATCCTGCTCACCTCCGACGACATGAGCCGCCGCGCCCACCACCGCAACGCCTCCCGCACCCTCGACAAGCTGCTGGCGATGGGCGCCTTCCCGGTCGTCAACGAGAACGACACCGTCGCCACCGACGAGATCCGCTTCGGCGACAACGACCGGCTCGCCGCCCTCGTCGCCCACCTGGTCCACGCCGACCTGCTGGTCCTGCTGTCCGACGTGGACGGCGTGTACGACGGTGACCCCGCCCGGCCCGGCACCTCGCGGATCTCGCTGGTGCGGGGCCCGGAGGACCTCGCCCACGTCGAGATCGGCAGCGCGGGGAAGGCCGGCGTCGGCACCGGCGGCATGGTCACCAAGATCGAGGCCGCCTCGATCGCCGCCGCCGCGGGCATCCCGGTCGTCCTGACCAGCGCGATCCACGCGGGTGACGCCCTCGCCGGCGCGGACACCGGCACCTACTTCCACCCCACCGGCCGGCGCTCCGCCGACCGGCTGCTGTGGCTCCAGCACGCCTCCACCCCGCAGGGCTCGCTCACCCTCGACGACGGCGCGGTGCGCGCGGTCGTCGAGCGCCGCAAGTCCCTGCTGCCGGCCGGGATCGCGGGCGTCGAGGGCGAGTTCAGCGCGGGCGACCCGGTCGAGCTGCGGGACCGCGCGGGGCGGCCGGTGGCCCGCGGCCTGGTCAACTTCGACGCCCGGGAGATCCCCCGGCTGATCGGCCGCTCCACCCACGACCTCGCCCGCGACCTCGGCCCCGAGTACGAACGCGAGGTCGTACACAGGGACGATCTGGTGGTCCTGCATCCGTAAATGTGCCGGATCGCGCGCCCCCCGTGGTGGACGTTCCGCAAAACCGCCCCGCGGCGCCCGGCGGCCTGCTCCACTTTGTTCCAGGGAACACATCTGCCCGGCCCCGGGGCCGGCCCGTGCGTGAAGGAGGCCGTCGTGAGACGAGTGCGCCCTGGGACGACGGCGTCCCGCGGTGGTGCCGGCTCCCGCGCGGCCGGCGAGGAACGCGCACTGACCAGCGTCGCGGCGGGCGACCGGTTCCGCAGCGGTGACTCCGGGGACCTCCCGCGCCTGTGGCACGTCACCCTCAGCGTCTCCGGCGGCCGGGCGCCGATCGCCGAGGTCCGCCGCGCCCTGGAGCAGCTCGCCCACGACCACCCCTTCCTGCTGACCAGCCGGTACGCCGAGGACCACGCGGAGATCCGCTACTGGGAGGAGGCCCGCGACCTGCACGACGCCGCCGCCGTGGCGCTGCGGCTGTGGGGCGAGCACCGGCAGACCGCGGGTCTGCCGCCCTGGGAGATCGTCGGCCTGGAGGTCATCGACCGGGCCACCTACCACCAGCGCATCGCCGCGGGCTACGGCCCCGCGCCGGCGACGCCGGTGGGGGTGCACCCCTTCTGACCCGGAAGACCGGTCCGGCGCCTCCGGGCGCGACCCGGCCCGCCGCGCCGGCCGCCGCGGCCCCGGATGTCTCGGGATTCGGGCGTCTCGGGGTTCGGGACACAGGTCGCGGGACCCTCCGGCCGCACTACCCTTCCCCCATGACCACGCTTTCGCCGTACGACTCGATGTCCCCGGTCGACCAGGCCGCCTACCGGGCCAAGGGGGCCGCCGCCACCCTCGCGCCGCTGCCCCGCGCGGCGAAGGACGACGCGCTGCTCGCCATCGCGGACGCGCTGGAGGTCCGGGCGGGCGAGATCGTCGAAGCCAACGCCCAGGACGTCGCCAAGGCCCGTGAGGCGGGCATCGGCGAGGGAATGATCGACCGGCTCACCCTCACCCCGGAGCGGGTGCGCGCGATCGCCTCCGACGTGCGGGACGTGGCCGCGCTGCCCGACCCGGTCGGCGAGGTCGTCCGCGGCTCCACCCTGCCCAACGGCATCGACCTGCGGCAGGTCCGGGTGCCGCTCGGCGTCGTCGGGATCATCTACGAGGGCCGCCCCAACGTCACGGTCGACGCCGCCGCCCTGTGCCTCAAGGCCGGCAACGCGGTCCTGCTGCGCGGCTCGTCCTCCGCGTACCGGTCGAACACCGCGCTGGTCCGGGTGCTGCGCGACGCCGTGGGCGGCGCCGGGCTGCCCGCCGACGCCGTGCAGCTGGTGCCCGGCGAGGGACGCGAGAGCGTGCACGAGCTGATGCGCGCCCGCGGCCTGGTCGACGTCCTCATCCCGCGCGGCGGCGCCTCCCTGATCAACACGGTGGTCCGGGAGTCGGCCGTCCCGGTCATCGAGACCGGCACCGGCAACTGCCACGTCTACGTCGACGCCGACGCCGACCTCGACACCGCCGTGGAGATCCTGGTCAACTCCAAAGCCCAGCGGGTCGGCGTCTGCAACGCCGCCGAGACCCTCCTGGTCCACCAGGACATCGCCCCCGTCTTCCTGCCGCGCGCCCTGGACGCCCTGGCCGACGCCGGGGTGACCGTGCACGCCGACGAGCGCGTGATGGCGTACGCCAAGGACTCCCGCGCCACCGTCGTCGAGGCCACCACGGAGGACTGGGAGACCGAGTACCTCTCCCACGACATCGCCGCCGCCGTCGTCGACTCGCTCGACCGGGCCGTGGAGCACATCCGGCTGTGGACCTCCGGCCACACCGAGGCCATCGTCACCTCCTCGCAGCAGGCGGCCCGCCGCTTCACCCAGTTGGTGGATTCCACCACCGTCGCCGTCAACGCCTCCACCCGGTTCACCGACGGCGGCCAGTTCGGCTTCGGCGCGGAGATCGGCATCTCCACGCAGAAGCTGCACGCCCGGGGCCCGATGGGCCTGCCGGAGCTCACCAGCACCAAGTACATCGTGACCGGCGACGGGCACGTCCGCCGCTGACCCGCGCCGCCGGCCCGCGCCGCGGGCCGGCGGACGAATGTGCGTACCGTCTGCCCACAATGCCCCTTCCGGTCTACTCTGGAGGGGTGCCGGAGGACGTGGGGGGCACGCCGTTCCCTGACGGCGGGGAGCCCGACGACGACCACGACCGCGGAGTGTCGGACGAAGAGTTCGCCTCCGTGGTCTTCGACGAGGCCTTCGTCGGCGCGGCCGCGATCCACGAACCGAGCGCCGTCGAACGCCTCCTCGCCGCCGCCCGGGCCAGAGCCGAGGCGTCCGAGGCCGAGGCCCGCCGCACCCGCCCGACGACCGACCGGTACGACGGGCACGGCCGCCGCCACCGGGACGACGACGTCACCGGCTGGGACGACGACCCCGACGGCCCGGAGGACGACCACGGCCGTCCCGGGCCGTACGGCAGGCAGGTCCGCTGGCACCGCCCGGTCGCCTGGATGCTCGCCCTGGTGATGGGCGTCGGCATGGTCGCCCTCGCCTTCTCGGCGGTCTACCGGGGGTCCTCCGCCGGCAGCCGGCAGGACCCGGTGCCGTCGCCCGCCTCGACCGGTCCGGAACAGGGCGGCGGCGCGGCTCCGTCCGCCTCCGCCGACTACTCCGGACCGGACGTCCCGGTGCTCCCGGGCAGCCCCTGAGGCCCGCGGGCGGAGGACCACCGCCACTTGGCGCACGCCACGGCGTTTACGCGCGCGCCCCGCGACCTACTCTGAAGATATGGCAGGGCCCGAGGACCCACCCGGAGGGACACCCGAGGGCGCTCCCGGAGGTGGCGAGGACGAGTACCGGTCCGTCGTCTTCGACGAGACCTTCGTCCGGGCTGCCCGCCTCCAGGAGTTCTCCGCCCGGGAGCGCCTCACCGACCACGCCCCCGCCGTACGCCGCCGCCCGCCCCGTCACCGGGGCCTGTCCCGGCAGGTGCTGGTCCTCGTGGTGCTGATCGCCCTGGCCTTCGGCACCGCGCTCTACATGGGCGTACGGCACCCCTCCCGGACGCCCGGCACCGGGGTGGCCGCCGAGCCGCTGCGCATGACCGTGATCCCGCTCGCCCCCCGGGGCGAGGTGCCCGGCCTCCCCGACTCCGAACGGCTGTACGACCGCAGTCCGGCGGCGCAGTTCCGCATCGGGGCCGAGGGAGTGACGCTCCCGGCGTCCCGGCGCACCGCGCACTTCTCGGACGGGCAGGTCGTGACGGCGCTGCTCACCGCGAAGGACTACATCGTCCGGTCCGCCCTCGACCCCGAGGTGCTCACCGGCGGGGAGACCCGCTCCGTCCGCATCCTGCTCGGCGTCGGCCAGCAGGAGCAGTTCGACCGGAGCTTCGCCCGGCCGGCCCCGGACGGGCGGCACGCGCCCACCGGATGGCTCGTCCGCTTCGACCCCGCCCGCACGGAGCTGGCCGACCGCAGGATCCGCGTCCAGGGCACCCTGCGGGCGTCCGAGGCCGACCCCGGCACCCTCGAGGTCACCGCGGACCACACCTCGGTGTACGCGCTGCGGCCGGCCGGTGCGGACCCGGGGGCCCGGGTGTCGCTGTTCACCGTCCGGCGCGAACTGCACTTCCGCTTCGACCGCGAGAACCTGCGCATGCACCAGGCGCGGCTCGTCGTCTCGCACGTCCAGGCCGGCCCGCTGTCCTGCGCCGAGGACTCCGCGAGCCGTCTGCGCCCCCTGCTGGCGGGCGGCACGGCCGGGGAGGGCGGCCCCGCCGGCACCGACCCGTACGCCCCGGACGGCGCCCCGGCCCTGTGCGGCTCGCTGGCGGCCGCCGCACAGCCCAAGGTGTGACGTCCGCGCCTCAGGCGCCGTCGCGCGGCGGCCGGCCGTCCCCGCCGTCCGGGTCCGGCGACGCACCCGGCTCCCGGGGCCCGTCCGGCCCCTGCGCGGGCCTCGGCCCCGAGGACGTGAAGCCGCCGAAGCCGCGGCGGACCCGGTCGCCCAGGTCCCCGGCACCGCCCGCGATGTCGCTGACCAGCTTCATCAGCGGGTCCTTGGAGTTCTTCACGTCACCGGCGTAGCTGCTCGCCGAGTCGCGCCAGGAGTCCCGCACCGAGGCGTCCTTGTCCTCGTCGCGCCGCGGGTAGTGGCCGTCCATGACCCGCTGGTACTCGCGGGTCTCCGCCCACTTCTTCAGCTCGGCGGCCCGGACGGCGGTGAACGGGTGGGAGCGGGGCAGCACGTTGAGGATCTTCAGCACGGAGTCGCGCAGGTCGCCCCCGGCCTCGTACTCCTCGGCCTGCTCCAGGAACGCGTCGACGTTCATCTCGTGCAGGTGGTTGCCGCCGGCGATCTTCATCAGGCCGCGCATCGAGGCCTGCAGGTCCTGGCCCACCAGCAGCCCCGCACGGTCCGCGGACAGCTCCGACTTGCGGAACCACTCGCGCAGCGCCGTCACGATCGCCATGATCGCGACGTTGCCCAGCGGGATCCAGGCCACCCGCACCGCGAGGGACGTCAGGAACAGCAGGATGGTCCGGTACACCGAGTGCCCGGACAGCGCGTGCCCGACCTCGTGCCCGACGACGGCCCGCATCTCCTCCTCGTCGAGCAGCTCGACGAGCCCGGTGGTGACCACGATGATCGGCTCGTCCAGGCCGATGCACATCGCGTTCGGCTTCGGGTCCTGGGTCACGTACATCGGCGGGACCTTCTCCAGGTCCAGGATGTAGCAGGCGTCCCGCAGCATGACGTTGAGGTGCGCGAACTGCCGGTCCGAGACGCGCACCGAGTCGGACAGGAAGAGCAGCCGCAGGCTGCGCTCGGGCAGCAGGCCGCTCAGCGCCTTGAAGACCGTGTCGAAACCGGTCAGCTTGCGCAGCGCCACCAGGGCGGAGCGGTCGGCGGGGTGTTCGTACGCACGGGAGGAGATTCCGGGGAAACGCCTGCGCTGCCTGCTCGGCACCTTCTCGTTCCCGTTGTGCTGATGGCCGTCGGACATGTGTCCCCCAGGTGCGTCTGTGTGACCTTCGCGGTTGCCGGTGCCGTCCCTCGGCGGTCCCCCGTCCGGCCCTTCGACCGCCCCGGGACGGGGCCCAGCCTAGGTGGAGAAGGCACGGACCGGCAGACCGGTGGAGCGGAGGAGCGACGCGGCCGGGGACGCGCGCGGAGACCGTCCCGAGCCGCCCGGCTCCCCGGGAAGGACGATCAGGACCGCGGGATGGTTGCGTGACCCGCCGGTCTCCCGGGCGGGCGTGCGGGAGGTGCGGGAGAGGTGCGGGGGGAGCCGCCGGGAGGACGCCGGAAAGGGACCGGAACGGCGACCGGGGTCCGCAACGGCGGAGTCGGAGTGATCGGCGCGAAGGCGCCCGCATACGATGAGCCGACGTCCTTGTCCCGCCCACACGCGATAGGTACTGCCGAAGATGAGCTTCCACAGCGCCGCTGCCCAGTTGGTCACCCTCGCCGCCGAGGGCGGAGAGCACGGTGGCAACCACGAGAGCCTCAACCCCTACCTGGTCGGCGCCTGCGTCCTGGCCGGGCTGCTGCTCCTGCTGTGGATCACGACCCGCTTCAACCGCGACCGGTAGTACCCCGCCCGCCCCGGTTCCCGTTCGGGCGTGGCCGAAGGGCACACCTGGCGGCCGGAGCGTCCGGGGAGGGCCGGTAGGGTCTGCACGCATGGAAGAGCAGGACATGCCCACCGGTCCGGCGGAGGGCACGGCCGGGGAACCGACCGGGCCCGCGGTCACGACCGGGGCGGGGGCCGAGGGTACGGCCGGGCGGCCGGCGAGTGGCGCCGGGCACCGTCCGGTGCCGCGCCGGGCCGCCGGCCCGGACAGTGATCCGCCGCGGCCGGGCAAGCGCCGCCTGGGCGTCATGGGCGGCACCTTCGACCCGATCCACCACGGGCACCTGGTGGCGGCCAGCGAGGTCGCCGCGCGGTTCCACCTCGACGAGGTGGTCTTCGTCCCCACCGGGCAGCCGTGGCAGAAGAGCCACCGGGTGGTCTCCGCGGCCGAGGACCGTTACCTGATGACGGTCGTCGCGACCGTCGAGAACCCGCAGTTCTCGGTGAGCCGGATCGACATCGACCGCGGCGGCCCCACCTACACCGTGGACACCCTGCGCGACCTGCGGGCGCTCAACCCCGACACGGACCTGTTCTTCATCACCGGAGCCGACGCCCTCGCGCAGATCCTCACCTGGCGGGACAGCGAGGAACTGTTCTCCCTCGCGCACTTCATCGGCGTCACCAGGCCCGGACACCACCTGACCGACGCGGGCCTGCCCGAGGGGGGCGTCTCGCTCGTCGAGGTCCCCGCCCTGGCCATCTCCTCGACGGACTGCCGTGCGAGAGTCGCCAAGGGAGATCCCGTCTGGTACCTGGTGCCGGACGGGGTCGTGCGCTACATCGCCAAGCGTGAGCTGTACCGCGGCGAGTGAGCCGAGAGGGGCACCGGTGAACGACCGATACGACGCGGGATACGGCGACGGAGGGGGTGACCCGTACGGGCCCGTGGGCTACGACGAGTACGGCCGGCCCGTCTACCGTCAGGCCGACGCCCAGGTACCGGCCCAGCAGGACCCGCAGCAGCCGTACGACCCGTACGGGCGGCAGGACCCGTACGGGCAGCAGCAGGGACAGCAGGATCCGTACGGGCAGCAGCAGGGGCGGCAGGGCCCGTACGGGCAGGACTCGTACGGGCAGGACCCGTACAGGCAGGAACACGGACAGGGCCCGCAGGGCTACGACGGCGGTCACGGCTACGACCCGTACGCCACCGGCGGCTCGCAGCAGCCCTCGCAGCCCTACGATCCCTACGGGACCGGGACCGGGGAGCAGCCCCCCTCCTACGACCCCTACGGGGCCCAGGACGGCTACGGCACCCCCCGGGGCGGCGCGACGGCCGCCCCGTACGACCCCTACGGCGACTCCTACGCCGATCCCTACGGGCAGACCGCGCAGGGCGGCACCGGACAGCAGCCCCGGACCGCCGGGCAGACCGCGTACATCCCGCAGCAGCCCGGCCCGCCCGACGGCGGGACCGGCCCCGACGGCGGTGAGGCCCCCGACGGCGATGAGGGCCGCGACGGCCCTCACGACCGGCCGGCCGAGGGCTCCGAGGAGCCCGAACGGGAGTACCGCACCGAGCAGTTCGCCTTCGTCGAGGAACCGGACGGCGACTCCGAGGACGTCATCGACTGGCTGCAGTTCACCGAGAACCGCACCGAGCGCCGCGAGGAGGCCAAACGCCGCGCACGCAGCCGGATCGTCGCCCTGGTCGTGGTCCTCTCCCTGGTCATGGCCGGCGGCGTCGGCTACCTCTGGTACGCCGGGAAGCTCCCCGGCCTGTCCGGCTCCGGCTCCGGTACGGGCACCACGACGGCCGCGGGCGCCCAGAAGCGGGACGTCCTCGTCGTCCACCTGCACGACACCAAGGGCGGCGGCACCGCCACCGCGCTGCTCGTCGACAACACCACCACCAAGCGGGGCACCACCGTCCTGCTGCCCAACTCCCTGGCCCTCGCCGCCGAGGACGGCACCACCACCACGCTCGCCAAGTCGGTCGAGGACGACGGCTCCGGCGGGACCCGGACGGCCCTCGACACGGCCCTCGGCACCGACATCGAGGGCACCTGGCGGCTGGACACGCCCTATCTGCAGAACCTCGTCGACCTGGTCGGCAACATCGACATCGACACCGACGCCGACGTGCCCGACCCGGACGCCAAGAAGAAGGGCGAGGCCCCTCTCGTCAAGGAGGGGAAGAGCCAGACCCTCTCCGGCAAGATGGCCGTCGCCTACGCCACCCACCGCGGCTCCGGCGAGACGCAGGACGCCCAGCTGGAGCGGTTCGGGCAGGTCGTGCACGGGGTGCTGCGGAAGATGACGTCCGACGCGGACGCGGCGACGACCACCGTCCAGACCCTGGGGCAGATCATCGAGCCGCCCCTGACCGACAAGGACCTCGGCTCCTTCCTCGCCCGGCTCGCCGACCTGGCCAAGGGCGGCGATCACGGCACCGTGCTGCTGCCGGTCCAGGACGACGGCACGCTCACCGCGGAGACGAGCGACGGCGTGGTCAAGAAGGTGCTCGGCGGCACCGCGAAGAGCCCCGACAAGGACGCCGCCGTCAGTGTCTCCGTGCGCAACGCCACCGGCGTCGCGGACCACACCGAGAAGGCCCGGGTCGTGCTCCTGAACGGCGGCTTCACCTTCCTGGAGGGCGGCACGGCCACCGCGGCCGCGGCCTCCGAGGTCGTCTACGCGGACGACGCCGACAAGGAGAACGCCTCCGAGGTCGCCAAGACCCTGGGACTGCCCGCCGGGTCCGTCGGCAAGGGCGAGGTCTCCGGGAACGCCAGGGTCTCGGTGGTCCTGGGCCAGGACTACGAGCCGGGCACCTGACCGGACCGCGCCACACCCGGCCGGGCGCCCCCGCGGACCGCCCGGCCGGGCCCGCCCCGCGACGCGTGGGGCGCGCCCGGCGGTCCGTGAGACCCTTGAAGCCAAACGACCGCCGAGCGAAAGCCTTGTAGTGACCGCAACCGACCGTTCCATCGAGCTCGTCTCCACCGCCGCCCAGGCCGCGGCCGACAAGCTCGCGCACGACATCGTCGCCTACGACGTCAGTGACGTGCTGTCCATCACCGACGCCTTCCTGCTGGCCTCCGCGCCCAACGACCGTCAGGTCAAGTCGATCGTCGACGAGATCGAGGAGCGGCTCAGCAAGGAGCTCGACGCCAAGCCGGTCCGCCGCGAGGGCGACCGCGAGGCCCGCTGGGTGCTGCTCGACTACGTCGACATCGTCGTCCACGTCCAGCACAGCGAGGAGCGCGTCTTCTACGCCCTGGAGCGGCTGTGGAAGGACTGCCCCGAGCTGGAGCTGCCCGAGGACGCCGTGGCCACCCGCGGCAAGGCCGCCGAGCACGCCCGGCAGCAGGAGGCCGAGGAGACCGCGGAGCCGGGTGGTGAGTGGCGGTGAGCCCCGCCGCCGAGACGTTCGGCCCCGGCGGGGGCCGGGGCCGCCGCGTCATCCTGTGGCGGCACGGCCAGACCTCCTGGAACGTGGAGCGCCGCTTCCAGGGCAGCACGGACGTGGAGCTGACCGGGACCGGGGTCGCCCAGGCGCGCCGGGCCGCCCGCCTCCTCGCCGGCCTGGAGCCCGACGCGATCATCGCCTCCGACCTGCGGAGGGCCGCCGACACCGCCGCGGAACTCGCCGCCCTCACCGGTCTGCGGCCGGTCCACGACGAGGCCCTGCGGGAGACCTACGCGGGCGTCTGGCAGGGCCTGACGCACGACGAGATCATCGCCAGGTACGGCGACGAGTACACCGCCTGGAAGCGCGGCGAGCCGGTGCGCAGGGGCGGCGGTGAACTGGAGACCGAGGTCGCCGACCGCGCCGCTCCGGTGGTGCTCCGGCACGCGGACAAGCTCCCGGACGGCGGCACGCTCGTGGTGGTCAGCCACGGCGGCACGATCCGCACCACCATCGGGCGGCTGATCGGCCTCGACCCGCGCAGCTGGGAGAGCCTGGGCGGGCTCACCAACTGCTGCTGGTCCGTCCTCGGCGAGGGCGCCCTCGGCTGGCGGCTGCTCGAGCACAACGCCGGCACCCTGCCGGAACCGGTGCTCGGCGACGACGACTGAGGACCCGCCCCGAGCCCCGGACGCGGCCCGGGGGGCCGGATTTCACTTTCCGGCAGGTCGCAGGCTAAAGTTCTTCTTGTTCGCCCGCCGAGCGGGAAGAACACTCGGGGCTATAGCTCAGTTGGTAGAGCGCCTGCATGGCATGCAGGAGGTCAGGAGTTCAATTCTCCTTAGCTCCACAGATCGCACGAAGAAGATCCCGTCCTCGCCACGAGGGCGGGATCTTTCGTTCCCCCCGGTTGAGCGGGAGGGCTCCGGGGGGCGTATATCCCTGCGAGGCGCCCGGTCGTGTCCCGAACGGTATCCCGGCGTCGCTGACCGTGCTGGTCCGGCCGTGGCAGAATCAAACGACCGGAAGGGGGCGCGGCCCTACGGGAGGGAGTAGTTGATGCCTGCGAGCATCCACGCGGAGGTCGACCACCTCTTCGGCGCGGTGTCGACACGACGGACCTCGACCCGGCTCCGCCGCCCTTCCCGCGGTCGCGCGCACCCCGTCCCGGCCCCGCACGGCGACGGCGGCGCCCCCTTCGCGTGTACGGCCCGCGGCCGCGACCGGAGCTGAGTGATGGGCGCACACAGGCGGCGGTGCGACTGGTGCCGCAGAGGGACACCGATCGTCCGGGACATGGAGCCGGTCAATTCCGACTACCAGTACTGGTGCGAGGAGTGCGCGCGGGCGCTGATCATAAAAGGCGACCCGATCGAGACGTACCGCGAACTCGAGGGCGAACCGATCTACGGCCGGCTCCTCGATGAGCACTGCACGCTCAAACGCTTCTATTCGTTCGTGACCGCGTGAGTGCGCGGTGCGCTCCGGGCGACAATGCGGGCGGAACCGGGCGCAGCGGAATCGATTTGGTGTTGGACCCCGGTGACCGTGTAAAGTTGGCGTCGCCGCCGGGGAAACCGGGCGGGATGTGACCTGGGGCTATAGCTCAGTTGGTAGAGCGCCTGCATGGCATGCAGGAGGTCAGGAGTTCAATTCTCCTTAGCTCCACAGCAGTAGAGGGCGGATCATCCGA
>NZ_LIRG01000325.1 GCF_001419695.1 Streptomyces prasinopilosus | reverse complement strand
CCGACCGCCCGCCCTGCCCGTCACCTTCCGGCCGGGCCGCACCCGCGCGGTGCTGCTCTTCGCGGCCGCCGCGCTCTTCGCGGCCATCTCCCTGATCGCGCTCCTGCTCCCGCAGCTCAGCCCGGGCGAGCGCCTCAGCTTCGTGTTCACCGCCGCCCTCCTGGCCGGAGTCCTGGTCCTGCTGGCCCGGCCCAGGGTCGACGCCGACGGGACGGGCGTCACCGTCGTCAACATCGTGACCCGGCGCCGGCTGGAGTGGGCCCAGATCCTCCAGGTGAACCTCCGCCCGGGGGACGCCTGGGTCTTCCTCGACCTCAGCGACGGCACCAGCCTGCCGGTGCTCGGCATCCAGCCGGGCCTCGCCCGGGAGCGTGCCATCGCCGACGCCCGGGCCCTGCGGGCGCTCGTCGTGGCGCGGACCGAGACCACCGGCCGGACCTCCCGGGACTGACCCGGGAACCCGCCGGGCCACCACGGGGAACGCGTTCCGCCCCGGACCGCCGCCGGACGGCGCGGCGCGGTCCGGCACCGGAGCGGCCCCCGGGACGACCGGACCCGGGGGCGGCGCCCCGGAGGGAGCCTCACCGGCCGGCCTCGGGAGCGCGGTGCTCCGGGAGCGGGCGCCGCGGCGCGCGCCGGCGGGGGCCGCAGCGGAAGCCGGAGGCCCGTCGGGTCACGCCGCCGGAGGATCCTGGGGCCCCCGCCCGGACAGCACCTCCCCGTACGCCTGCATCAGGTCCGGCAGCCGCAGCGTCGCCAGGTCCTCCCGGGTCAGCGTGCCCGGATACGCCGGGTACGCCGACAGCCGCAGGTCCCGGTACGCACAGCTCTTCTCGTACAGGGTCCGCAGGAAACGTCCGTTGCCCAGCTCGTCGATCCACCCCTGCTCCACCACGTGCCCGGCGACGGACCGCAGTTCGTCCAGGGCCTCCTCGTCCCACACGTCGCCGTTCTCGGCGGCCAGTACCTCGCCGATCGCGGTGAGCTCGGAAGGACGGTACGAGGGGAAGTCGACGCGGGTGGTGAAACGGGAGGACAGGCCGGGGTTGGCGCCCAGGAGACGGTCCATGCCCTCCGGATAGCCGGCCAGTATGACCACCAGGTGGTCACGGTTGTCCTCGGCCCGCTTCAGCAGCACCTGGAGCGCCTCGTCGCCGTAGGCGTCGCCCTTGCCGTAGCCGGAGTTGGAGAGCGCGTAGGCCTCGTCGACGAAGAGGACCCCGCCGAGCGCGGAGTCGATCAGCTCGTTGGCCTTCACCGCCGTCTGCCCCAGGTACTCGCCGACCAGATCGGCCCGCTGGGCCTCCACCAGGTGGTCGCCGCCGAGCAGCCCGAGGGCGTAGAAGACCCGGCCCAGGATGCGGGCCACCGTGGTCTTGCCGGTGCCGGACGGGCCGGAGAAGACGAAGTGCCGTTTCGGCGGCTGCACCGGCAGCCCCTGCCCGGCCCGCAGCCGCGCCATGTTCAGCTGCGCCGACAATGCCTTGACCTGGCGCTTCACCGGTTCCAGACCGACCATGCGCTCCAGCTCGGCGAGTGCTTCCTCCAGCAGGGCGGGATCGGTGGGGCCGGTCGGCAGCGGCGCCACCGGGTCGCCCGTCCTCGCGCGCACCGAAGGACCCGTGACCGGTGGCGCGGGCGCGGGCGGCTCCTCCTCGGACAGCATCAGATCACGGCCCTCGCTGTCGAACAGCGGGTCGAGGGTGTCCGGGCCGTCCAGCAGGTCCCCGCCCGCGCCGCCGAGCGCGACCGTGCCGAGCTCGGCCGGGTCGTCGTAGCCGTCTCCCTCGGCGATGGCGGCGAGCCGGGCCGACGTGTCCATGAACGCGGGGTCGACCCGGTGCACCGCCCGGTACAGGGGGAGCGCGGCGGCGCTGCGGCCGGTGCCCTCGTGGGCGCGCGCCAGCCAGTAGCGCAGCTCCTTGCGCTGCGGCTGCTCGCTGCGGCAGCGCATCAGGGCCGCCGACAGCAGCGGTTCGGCCTGCCCGTACATCTCCAGACGCACCCGGGCCATCCCGCCGAACAGACCCGTCTCGATCCCGAGCAGCGGATCACCGTGCAGGGGATCGGTGTGCCGGACCAACTGCTCCCAGTCCTTGACCAGATAGGCGCGGCAGGCGTGCAGGAAGCGGACCTGCGGATCGGTGTCCACCGGAGGGAGCCCGGCGAGGGCGCGGTCCAGCTCGGGGACGTGGCGGCCGTCCAGCCAGTGGGAGGCGTGCGCGAGCAGCAGGTCACGCGGGCTCTCCAGCACCGGCTGCACCCACCAGCCGAGCCAGTACCAGGAGTTGAGGGCGCGCCGGTGCCGGGCGCGCTGTTCGCCGAAGCGGTCCCGGTGCCGGAACATCCGCAGCAGCGAGGCCGTCGTGTCGACCCGCAACGCGTGCAGCCCGAGCCAGCCGTCCGCCATCCCCGGGTCGAGCCGCACCGCGGCCCGGAACTCCTCCTCGGCCTGCGGATAGGCGCCCATCGTGTAGGCGTCCACGCCCCGCACCCAGGCGAGGTCGGCAGGGGCCTGCGGGCCCTGCGTGCCGAAGTCCATCACGTCCCCCACAAACCGTGCCCCGTCGGTATGCCTCCCCGGCCCTCGCCCGCCGGCTGCCCTGGGGCGAACCGCTGTACCGCGGACCGGAGTTGCACGGTGCGCGAAGCAGCGTCCGTAGGCCGCACCGAAGGCATCGTACCCGCGGCGCCGCGACCTCCGTAGAGGGCCGCACCCGCGGAGGCCACCAAGGGGGGGCGGCGGGGAGGAGCAACGCCCGCGCCGCGTCGTTACCGAGAGTGATCGTCATATGCCGCTCGGCGTCCGAGAGGGCCGAGCGGGGCAGGACGAAGCCCCCGATCACGGGGGAACAACCGGGGGCTTCGCGTCTGCGGGCGGCTCCGAAGGGCCGCATAGTGAGAACGTAAGACCTGCAAGGCCCCCGGTCAAGCGGAGTTGGGGCACTCCGGCGACTTGCCCGGGAGGGGATCTTCACGACTTCAACACACTGCGGACGGACCGTCACCGTGCGTGAAGGGCGGGTGTGGATCAACGGCTCCCGCGGGCCCGGGAAGCACCTCGTATCCCTTCCCGCACTCCCGAACCAGAAGGTCGGCGAAGGGACGTGACGGGTCGTCGGCGAAGTGCCGCCGCTCCGCCCCGACCCAGCCGTCCCAGAAGTGCCGCTGCTCCTCCCCGTCCCGCGCCCGCCCCCGCGCCCAGGAGGCCTCCGCGGGCAGGTCCATCCACAGCAGCAGCGCCAGGTACGGCCGCAGGGCCCGCCGTCCCGCACCGACGCCCTCGACGACGACCACCGGGGCGGGCGGCAGCGGGCGCGGCGGCCCGAAGGCGCGGGCCCGCCAGTCGTAGGGGGTGTAGGACGCCCGTTCGCCGCGGCCGAGCGGACCGATCACCTGGCTCGACAGCCGCCCGGTCCAGCCGAACAGCTCCTTGTGGCTGGCGATGTCGTCGAGCCGCAGCACGGGGGCGCCGCCCAGTCCGTCGGCCAGCCGCCCGGCGAACGTGGACTTCCCGGAGCCGGCGTGCCCGTCGACGCCGACCAGCCGGACCGGTCCGCAGGAGGGGGCGAGACGGCGGATGCGGGAGACGAGAGCGTGCATGACGGGTTCCATGGCGAGGCGGGCGAAAGGGGCCGGGGGGAGAGACGGTGACGGACTCCCACTGTAGGACCCGCCCGCGGCCTCCCGGAACGAACCGCAGGGCCGACGGGTCCGCCGACCGCCGGACCGGCGGAACACCGGCCGCCGCCGCGCGTGCCACTGGTCGAGTCCGATGACGGTCGGCGCGGCACGGCCCGGGGTGCTGGCGGGCCCGCCCCGGTGCGGCCATAGTGGGCGGGCGTCGTTCCACCCGGTGGATACGGTCCCTCCGACCCGCGTCCACCGGGTGGAGCGGCTCCGAGTCCGACTCCGACTCCGACACCCGGGGGGTCTTCACCATGAGCAGAGCCGAACAGCCTTCCCGCAGAACCCTCCTGGCCGCGGCGGTCGTCGCCGCCGTCGCGTCGGGCACGGGCCCGGCGTCCGCCGGCACCGGAGCCGGCCGGTCCGCAGGCCCGGCGGGCGGTTCCGCGGACCCAGGGGCGGCCGCGGCCCGCCACGTCGACAACCGGGCCTGGACCTCGTACGCCGACTGGCGCACCGGCAGCGCCGAGGGCACCCGCGCCATCGGGGGCCTGCGCCCCGGTCTGGTGATCGCGAAGGCGGCCGGCACCACCGACTACACCGATCCGCACACCGGCGGCACCGCCCCGTGGGAGTACGCGACCTGGACCTCACCCCTGCACCGGCTCGTCGTGCCGGCGACGGAGGCCATCGTCTCCTGGAACGCGCGCACGCCCGACGGCACCTGGATCCAGGCCGAACTGCAGGCCACGTACACGGACGGCACCGGCACCCCCTGGTACGTGATGGGCCGTTGGGCGGCCGGCGACCAGGACATCCGGCGCACCTCGGTGGACGACCAGGGCGACGGCCGGAGCACGGTGTGGACCGACACCCTCGCCGTCGACGACACGGCCTCGGGCCTGCGCCTGGCCTCGTACCGGCTGCGGCTGACCCTCTACCGCCGTCCCGGCACGAAGCTCACCCCGACCGTCTGGCGGCTCGGGGCGATGGGCTCCGACGTCCCCGACCGCTTCACCGTCCCGGCGTCCACGCCCCGCACGGCCCGGGAGCTGATCGTCCCGCGCTACTCGCAGGAGATCCACAAGGGCCGGTACCCGGAGTACGACAACGGCGGCGAGGCCTGGTGCAGCCCGACCTCCTCGCAGATGATCGTCGAGTACTGGGGAGGCCGGCTCACCGAGGAGCAACTGGCCTGGGTCGACCCGTCCTACACCGACCCGCAGGTGTGCCACGCGGCCCGCCACACCTACGACCACCAGTACGCGGGCTGCGGCAACTGGCCGTTCAACGCGGCCTACGCGGCCACCTTCGAGGGCATCCAGGGCGTCGTCACCCGGCTCGGTTCGCTGACCGACCTGGAGGCGCTGATCGCGGCCGGCATCCCGGTCATCACGTCCCAGTCCTTCCGCGAGGAGGAGCTGACCGGAGCGGGATACGGCACCGCCGGGCACCTGATGGCCGTGATCGGCTTCACTCCCGACGGCGACGTCATCGCCAACGACCCCGCCTCCCCGGACAACGCCTCGGTCCGCCGCGTCTACCGGCGCCGGGAGTGGGAGAACATCTGGCTGAGGACGAAGCGCTACGACGCGAACGGGCAGGTCAGAGGGGGTACGGGGGGAGTCTGCTACATCTTCTGGCCCGTCGGTCCGGCGCCACGTCAGCAGCGCGTCCTGCGGTCGCTCGGACTGACCTGACCGGACCGCCGGCCGGCGGCGGCCCCGCGGACCTCCGGGGGCGGAGCCCGCGTACCCCGCGCAGCGCCGCGGACGGACCCCGGCCTCGAGGCGGCCGCATGCCCGGGGCCGGCCGCCGGCCCGCCGGGGCCGGTGCGGTGCGGCCTGCGCGTCGACGCTCCTCCGGTGCGACGCCCCGCGCGGGCGGGGGATTCCGGCGAGCGCGGCCCACCGCGGGAGGAGACCGCCCACCGCGGGCGGGCCCGCCCCACCGCGGGCCGCGGGGCCCGTCCCGGCGTGCCCCGTGTGACCAAGCTCTCGGCCGCAAAAGCCGCCTGCGGTGGCAAGGTGGACAGCGCCGCGGGGGAGTCCGCGGCCCTCCCCGAGACCAGCGAGAAGCCATGACCGCGAACGCAGCCACCGTCACCGCCCCCGCCCTTCCCGGCGCCCGCACCGGAGGTCCCCGGGAGGACGGCCCGAAGATCCTCGAACACCTCATGGGATGGACCCTCGTCGTGGTCGTCGCGATGTTCGTGACGCAGCTCGGGCTCCTCTGACCGTTCCGGTCTCCGGGCCGCTCCGGTCTCCGGACGGCTCCGGTCTCCTCCGGGGCCGACCTGCCATACTGCGGATGTCCCGCCCTCCGCAGGAAACCAGGTGAGGATTGAACAACAGTCAGCAATCCGCCGCGCGTCCCGGAGCGCGCGGCACCGAGCGTTCGCTGGCACGTCGTGCCGAACTCATCGCCATCGGCAGGAAACTGTTCGCCGACACGTCGTACGACGCGCTCTCCATGGACGACATCGCACGTCAGGCGCATGTCGCCAAAGGGCTGATCTACTACTACTTCCACTCCAAGCGGGGCTACTACCTCGCCATCATCCAGGACTCGGTCGCAGGGCTGGTCGCCTTCGCCGCGGGCGGTGTCGAGCTGCCGCCCGCCGAGCGGGTGCACCGCACCGTCGACAGCTATCTGCGCTACGCCGAGCACAACCAGGCCGCGTACCGCACGATCGTCAGCGGCGGCGTCGGCTTCGACGCCGAGGTGCACGCCGTGCGGGACGGGGTGCGCGAGGCGATCGTCGCGACCATCGCCGAGGGCGCGTACGGGACCGCCGACATCACGCCCGTGGCGCGGATGGGCCTGCTGTCCTGGGTCTGCAGCGTCGAGGGCGCTACCCTCGACTGGATCGACCGCCCCGGACTGCCCCGCGAGACCATGTGCGAGCTGCTGGTGAAGACGCTCGGCGGAGCCATGCGCGCCATCGAGGAACTGGACCCCGCGTACCCGGCCCCGGAGCCCGCCCGCCGCGACACCTGACACGACGGCGCCGTGCCGGGGGCGGAGATCCCCCCGTGGGACCTCCGCCCCCGGCGCGCCCGCCCGCGCTCACCTGGTCGCGCCGACCGGACGACCCCGCACGGCGGCGCCACCGGGGCGTACGGGCCGACGGCGAGTGCGGCGGCGGGCGCGCGTGCCCGCGGGAGCGGTGCCGGAACGGCGTCCGGGCGCGCCTCCCCGTGGGAGAGGGGATGCGCGCGCCGTCCCGTGTGAACGCGGTGGTGCGGCGGAGCGAAACGGTAGGAGGGCCGGGCCGGTGCGGTCAACGGCGCGGATTGTTTCCGGCGTCCGGAAAATTCTTGGAGTAAGCGGTCGTTAACAAGTGACGTGCCCTGCTCGATCGGGCATACTCACAGCTCACAGCGGCTGGCCGGCTGTCTCCGAGACCCGGAGGCCGATCCTCGGCCAGGCGCCGGAACGACCCCGGCGGAGCCGCCCCCAACCCGAGGCGCAGAACCGCCGACGTGCCCGAACAGGGAGGAGAGCGTCGCCATGTCCGACCACGCCCCGCAGCCGGTGGACCGGCAACTGCCCACGGACGAGGCACGGGACCTGATCTCGCTCGTCCGCGACATCGCACAGCGCGAGATCGCCCCGAAGGCGGCGGAGGAGGAGGACGCGGCCCGCTTCCCGCGCGAGGTCTTCGCCCTCCTCTCCGGGTCCGGACTGCTCGGGCTGCCCTACGACTCCGCCTACGGCGGCGGTGACCAGCCGTACGAGGTCTACCTCCAGGTCCTCGAGGAGCTCGCCGCGGCCCGGCTGACCGTCGGCCTCGGGGTCAGCGTGCACACCCTCGCCTGCTACGCGCTCGCCACCCACGGCACCAAGGAACAGCAGGCCGAGTACCTGCCGGCGATGCTCGGCGGGGGCCTGCTCGGCGCCTACTGCCTCTCCGAACCCTCCTCCGGTTCGGACGCGGCCTCGCTGCGGACCAGGGCGGTGCGCGAGGACGGAGGGGACTGGACGCTCACCGGCACCAAGGCGTGGATCACGCACGGCGGCATCGCGGACTTCTACACCGTCATGGTCCGCACCGGGGAGGAGGGCCCGCGCGGGATCACCGCGTTCCTGGTCCCCGGCGACGCCGGAGGGCTGAGCGCGGCCGTGCCGGAGAAGAAGATGGGCATGAAGGGCTCGCCCACCGCGCAGGTCCACCTCGACGGCGTACGGGTCTGCGACGACCGGCGGATCGGCGAGGAGGGGCAGGGCTTCGCGATCGCCCTGTCGGCGCTGGACGGCGGACGGCTCGGTATCGCGGCCTGCGCGATCGGCCTGGCCCAGGCCGCGCTCGACGAGGCACTCGGTTACGCGTCCGGGCGACGGCAGTTCGGGCGGCCGATCGCCGACTTCCAGGGGCTGCGGTTCATGCTCGCGGACATGGCCACCCAGATCGAGGCCGGGCGCGCGCTGTATCTCACGGCGGCCCGGCTGCGGGACGCCGGGCGGCCGTTCGCCAAGCAGGCGGCCATGGCGAAGCTGCACTGCACCGACACGGCGATGCGGGTCACCACCGACGCCGTCCAGATCCTCGGCGGCTACGGGTACACCGCGGACTTCCCGGCCGAGCGCTACATGCGCGAGGCCAAGGTCCTGCAGATCGTCGAGGGAACGAACCAGATCCAGCGCATGGTCATCGCCCGCCATCTCGCGGGACCGCCGCAGACGGGCTGAACGAACCGAGCCCCCGCCAGGGCGCCGCGAGCCGGGCCCACTCGGGGTCGTGCCGCCCCGGCAGGGAACGGCCCTCGTCGGCCCAGGCCCGCATCAGTTCCCGGTAGATCGGCGGATCCGGCGGCCGGGGCGGTGGCGGCGGCGCGACCGCGGTGCGGGCCACGGGCTGCGGCGCGGGCCGGGACGAGGGCTGCTGTTCGGACGGCGGGGCGAGGACGGTGCGCCGACGCCCGGTCGTCGAGTGCGCAGGGGTCGTCATGCCCGGGCAACGCGCAAGCGGCCGGGCAGGTCACCGACCGGCCGAATAGCGCGTGCGTTCGCGGCCGACCCCGGACGATCCGGTTTCCGGTGCCCGGCGGCGCCCCCGGTGCGCGCGGCGGGAGTGGCACGCGTACGCCGCTGCGCCGGGCGCGCCGGTCGTGTACCGGTGTGCGTCCGCGGGCCGGTCCGACCCGCGGACGGGACGCCCGCGGCGGTTCAGGCCGCGTGGCGCCGCAGGGCGGGGATCCTCATCGGGCGCGAAGCCGGACCACCGACGTGCGAGAACGGCTGGGTGCGCCAGTCGAGTCCCTGAGGGAGCGTCAGGAGCAGGGCGGTGTCCTGCTCCTGGGGCGTGGCGGACTCGTCCGCCGGCCGCGCGTCGTCGGCGCTGCGGCCCGTACCGGCGCAGACCGTCAGCCCGAACGGGTTCCACGGCGTGGCGCACAGCGCGTGCTCGGGCAGGACCTCCTCGTCCGCGAGCAGGGCGATCGACTGCGCGCAGTCCGGGCACACGACCCGGTACATCTCGAAGGTGTCGTACGCGTCGAGTTCGTCGTCGAGCGCGTCGGGATCGACGTACTCCGGGACGAGTTCGACGACCGGCTGCTGCCGCTTGGGCGTGCTGCGACCAGGGCGCTTAAGACTCTGCATGGGTTCTCCCCCTCGGGCTGGGCCGTGAAGGCGCTGCGGCCTCGACCACAGCAAGCACTTCCCGCCTCCCGTGGGGGGTAATCACGGGAACATCACGGAGACCGTTCGAACGCTGTGGCGTTCGTCACATGTCGGTCGCGGGTGTCCCCTGCGACGGCTTTGTCCCCCGCCGGGGGCGGGGCGGGCCCCGGCGCCCCGCGGATCCGGCCACGACCCGGACGGCTCAGGTGTCCCACGGGATCGACGGCACTGTAGGTTCTTGCGCCATGGAGGAGCTGGACCGACAGATCGTGCAGCTGCTCGTCAAGGACGGGCGGATGAGCTACACAGACCTGGGCAAGGCCACGGGCCTGTCCACGTCGGCCGTGCACCAGCGGGTGCGCAGACTGGAACAGCGCGGGGTCATCCGCGGCTACGCCGCGGTGGTCGACCCGGATGCCGTCGGCCTGCCCATGACCGCCTTCATCTCGGTCAAACCGTTCGACCCCAGCGCCCCCGACGACATCGCGGACCGCCTCGCCGGCGTGCCCGAGATCGAGGCCTGCCACAGCGTCGCGGGCGACGAGAACTACATCCTCAAGGTGCGCGTGGCCACCCCGCACCAGCTGGAGGAACTGCTCGCGCGGGTGCGCTCGCTGGCGGGTGTCTCCACCCGGACGACCGTGGTCCTGTCCACCCCGTACGAGGCCCGGCCGCCGCGCGTCTGAGACCGCCCGCGCGGGGGCGCGGGCGTGCGGGAGGCGCGCCCGGAGCGTGAACGGCGCCCTGGGTGCGGGCCGGACCCTCCCAGGGGCGAGACTGGGGGCCATGAGCGAACGCACCGCCCCGCAGCCCGCAGACCCGCCGCGCACCGTCCTGCTCCGCCGCGGAGAGGTCCACAGCCCCGCCGACCCCTTCGCCACCGCGATGGTCGTCGAGGGCGGTCAGGTCGCCTGGGTCGGTTCCGAGGGTGCCGCCGACTCCTTCGCGGACGGCGTGGACGAGGTGGTCGACCTCGACGGGGCGCTGGTCACCCCGGCGTTCACCGACGCCCACGTGCACACCACGGCCACCGGACTGGCGCTCACCGGACTCGACCTGTCCGGGGCGCCCTCCCTGGAGGTCGCACTGGCCGGGGTGCGGGAGTTCGCCCTCGCCCGGCCGGCCGACGAGGTCCTGCTCGGACACGGCTGGGACGCCGCCCGCTGGCCCGGCGGACGTCCGCCGACCCGTGCCGAACTCGACGAGGCCACCGGCGGGCGGCCCCTGTACCTGAGCCGGATCGACGTCCACTCCGCGGTGGTCAGCACCGCGCTGCTCGACCTCGTCGCCCGCGGGGACGCCGGCGGGGCCGCCCGCGAGGACGCACCTCTCACCGGCGACGCCCACCACGCCGTGCGCGCCGCCGCCCTGGGCGCCGTCACGTCCGCCCAGCGCGCCGAGGCCCAGCGTGCTGCGCTGGCGCACGCCGCCTCGCTCGGCATCGGCACCGTCCACGAGTGCGGCGGCCCGGAGATCTCCTCCGAGGACGACTTCACCGGCCTGCTGCGGCTCGCCGCCGAAGGCCCCGGCCCGCGCGTCGTCGGCTACTGGGCCGAGCGGAACGTCGCCAAGGCGCGCGAGCTGGGCGCGGCCGGCGCCGCGGGCGACCTGTTCGCCGACGGCGCCCTCGGCTCGCACACCGCGTGCCTGCACGCCCCGTACGCCGACGCCGGCCACACCGGCACCGCCCACCTCGACGCCGAAGCGATCGCCCGCCACGTCGTGGACTGCACCGAGGCGGGCCTCCAGGCGGGCTTCCACGCCATCGGCGACGCCGCCGTCGCCGCGGTGACCGGGGGGATGCGCGCCGCCGCCGGGAAGGTCGGCCTCGACCGCGTCCGCGCGGCCCGGCACCGTGTCGAACACGCCGAGATGCTCACCCCCGTGACCATCGCCGCCTTCGCCGAACTCGGCCTGACCGCCTCCGTCCAGCCCGCCTTCGACGCCCTGTGGGGCGGCGAGGACGGCATGTACGCCCGGCGCCTGGGCGCGGAGCGGGCCCGCACCCTGAACCCCTTCGCGGCCCTGCTGCGCGCCGGTGTCCCGCTCGCCTTCGGCTCCGACAGCCCGGTCACCCCCCTCGACCCGTGGGGCACCGTCCGGGCCGCCGCCTTCCACCGCACGCCGGAGCACCGCGTCTCCGTGCGCGCCGCGTTCACCGCGCACACGCGCGGCGGCTGGCGGGCGATCGGGCGCGACGACGCGGGCGTCCTGGTGCCGGGCGCGCCCGCCGACTACGCCGTCTGGCACACCGGCGCCCTCGTGGTGCAGGCGCCCGACGACCGGGTGGCGCGGTGGTCCACCGACCCCCGCTCCGGCACCCCCGGCCTGCCGGACCTGACCCCGGGCGGCGACCTCCCCGTCTGCCTGCGCACGGTGGTCGGCGGCCGCACGGTCTTCGTGCGGCCGGGCGAGTGATCCGCGCCGGCCGCCCGGAGACGATCACGTGGCGCGTCCCCGCCGCGCGACCTGCGCCTCGGCCCGGCGACCGGGCACGAGCGCCACGCGGCGCGGACCGCACGGTCGTTGACAGACAACGGCGGAGGGCCGGTAGGTTCGGCCGGGGCCACCGACGCCCGACCGGGAACCTCCGCTCACGCGCGGCGGCGCCGCCGGTCCGGGGACGGTGTGCCGCACGGTCCACCGCCACCGGGAGCCGGCTCGGCGCCGGCGCGACGCGGAGAGAAGGTTCCGACGGGTCGGGAGGGTGTGATCCCGCGTGGGGCCCGGTCGCTCAGTAGACAACGGCTTCAGGTCGACCCGCAGCCGGCGGGTCCCAGGTCGGCCCGAAGGGCGCCGGGCCCCCGCGCCGCGCACGCGGGGGCACGCCGCCGCCCGAGTCCCCGGAGACCCCCGAGAATCCATAACACGATACGAACGTCCTTTCCCGTCATCGCGGGATGCCGGACCACTATGGTGGGACCCCGCACAGGAGATGAAGGGGCTGCAGTGAACGACGGCGAGGGGGCCCGCGCGGCGGATGCCCAGGGAAGGACTTTCGGCCCGCTCGGCAAGGCCTTGGTGATCATTCCGACCTACAACGAGGCGGAGAACATCAAGGCGATCGTCGGCCGGGTGCGCAAGGCCGTTCCCGAGGCGGACGTTCTCGTGGCCGACGACAACAGCCCCGACGGCACCGGCGCGCTCGCCGACGAACTGGCCGCCGAGGACGACCGGGTCCGGGTGCTGCACCGCAAGGGCAAGGAGGGCCTGGGCGCCGCCTACCTCGCGGGCTTCCGCTGGGGCGCGGAGCACGGCTACGGCGTACTGGTCGAAATGGACGCCGACGGCTCCCACCAGCCCGAGGAACTGCCCCGTCTGCTCACCGCCCTCAAGGGCGCCGACCTGGTGCTCGGTTCACGCTGGGTGCCCGGCGGCCGGGTGGTCAACTGGCCCAAGTCCCGGGAATACATCTCGCGCGGCGGCAGCCTCTACTCGCGCATGGCGCTCGACCTGCCGCTGCGCGACATCACCGGCGGCTTCCGGGCGTTCCGGCGCGAGACCCTGGAAGGTCTCGGCCTGGAGGAGGTGGCCTCCCAGGGCTACTGCTTCCAGGTCGACCTCGCCCGTCGCGCGGTCAAGGCCGGCTACCACGTCGTCGAGGTGCCCATCACCTTCGTCGAGCGGGAACTCGGCGATTCGAAGATGAGCCGCGACATCCTCGTCGAGGCACTGTGGCGGGTCACGGCGTGGGGCGTGGGGGAGAGGGTCGGCAAGGTCCTCGGACGCGAGGACGACAGGCGGACCGGGAAGCCGGACCCGGACGGGCGGGCGGAACGGGCCGCCGGGCCGGCAGGGACGGAGCGGCCCGGACACACGGAGCAGGCCAAGTCGTAGGTCGCGCCTGTCCGGTCGGGCCGTCCCGGAGCGGCGCGCCCCGGGACGGCCCGCTGTCGCGGAGGTCCCGCTTATCCCGTACTGAGCCGGCGTTCGGCACACTGGGAGCATGACGACTGGCACTCAGACCCCGCACTCCGCCCGGCCCCGACGTTCCGGGCCGCGCACCTTCCTGCCGCTCGGCGTCGCCGCGTGGCTGGTGCTGGAGGTCTGGCTGCTCACGGTCGTCGCGGGGGCGTCGAACGGACTGGTGGTCCTGCTGGTGCTGCTGGCCGGCGTGGCCCTCGGCTCGGTGGTCGTCAAGCGGGCCGGCCGGCGCGCCTTCAGGAACCTCGCCGAGACACTGCAGCAGCAGCAGAACGGCGGGCCGGCCGAGCCGCGGCCGAACAGCGAGGGCAACGGCCTGATGATGCTGGGCGGACTGCTGCTGATCCTCCCCGGCCTGCTCTCCGACGCGGCCGGCCTGCTCCTGCTCGTGCCCCCGGTCCAGAAGGCCGTGAGCCGCTACGCCGAGCGCACCCTCGAACGCAAGCTCCGTGAGGCCGCCCGGGGTTCCCTGGGCGACGCCTTCCAGCGGGCGCGCATCCACCGGCCCGACGGCAAGGTCGTCCAGGGCGAGGTGATCCGGGAGGAGCCCGGAACCGTGCCGGACGACTCCCCGCAGGGCCCCCGCCCGCCGCTCTCCCGCTGAGCGCCGCGGGAGCCGCCGGGGGCCGGCGCACCGCGGCTCGGGGCAGCGGTGCGTTGGCCCGGACACGCAGAGGACCGCGGGCGCCGTACCCGTAGGTACGGCGCCCGCGGCCCTCTGCGCTGCTGTGCCGGGTGCTCCCGCCTGGATCCTCCGCCGGGATCAAGCCGACTTTCGGCTGTCCCGGGGGTGAACCGCGATGTTCATCGCACCGGAACGCAGAACGGCGAGACGCTCCTCGAGAACCTCTTCGAGTTCCTCTCGGGTGCGCCGCTCCATCAGCATGTCCCAATGCGTACGCGCGGGCTTGGCCTTCTTTTCCTCGGGGCCGTCGCCGTCCACCAGGAGTGCCTGGGCACCACAGACCTTGCACTCCCACTCCGGCGGGATCTCCGCCTCGACCGAGAAGGGCATCTCGAAGCGGTGCCCCTTCTCGCATGCGTACTCCACGGCCTGGCGCGGAGCCAGGTCGATGCCGCGGTCCGTCTCGTAGCTGGTCACCACGAGGCGCGTGCCGCGAAGAGCTCGCTCACTCATGAATCGTGCCTCCCGGGCTTGTCGCCCACAGGACAGGTGTCGCTGTCGTCGTCATCCGGTCAACGTCCGGTCGGCGGTAAAGATTCCCGTTCCGGGGTATGTGTCGCCGTCGTAGCCGCAGCCTTCTCAACCAGTGCAGTACCCACCGGCGCCCGGTTTGTCACATCTGATGACAGATATGACACAGCGTTTCGGCATCTTTGACGCGCAGTAACGGTACACCTGGCAGGCCAAACGCGTACACTACCGCCCTTTCGTGCCGAGTGCTAAATCCTCTCCGGAACGGGGTTCCCCGCCTCGGCCACGGCCCGACGTACGGGTACCCGCGCGAGCAGCGCGAAACCGAGCACGAAGAAGGCCACCAGTGAGAGGATCGCGTCCCGGTAGCTCCCCGTGAGCTGGTAGGTCAGCCCGAACAGCAGCGGCCCGAGCCAGCTCATCCCGCGGTCGCTCAGCTCGTACGCCGAGAAGTACTCGGCCTCCTTGCCGGGCGGCACGAGGTGCGAGAACAGCGACCGGGACAGCGCCTGGCTGCCGCCGAGGACCAGGCCGATCCCCGCGGCCAGGACGAAGAACCACGCCGGCTCCCCGGCGGGCAGGAAGTACCCGGCGGCCAGGGTCACCGTCCACGCGACCAGCGAACCGAGGATCGTGCGCTTCGCCCCGTGGATCCGCGCCAGCCGGCCCAGCGCCAGCGCGCCCGCCACCGCCAGCACCTGGACCAGCAGCACGGCCACGATGAGGGTGGACTGCCCGAGCCCCAGCTCCTTCGAACCGTAGACCGAGGCCTGCGATATCACCGTCTGGATGCCGTCGTTGTAGACCAGGTACGCCAGGAGGAAGGCGAGTGTCAGCGGGTGCCGGCGCATGTCGCGCAGGGTCGCCGCGAGCTGCCGGAAGCCGGTCGGGGCGCCCGCCTCCCGCGCGGGGACGCGGCGGTCGCGCAGGCGCCGCAGCGGCACCAGGGTGAAGGCGCCCCACCACAGGCCCGCCGACGCCAGGCAGATGCGGACCGCCATGCCCTCGGAGAGCCCGAAGCGGTCGTGGGCGGTGTAGAGGACCAGATCGGCGACGAGGACCAGGGCCCCCGCCGCGTAACCGAAGGCCCAGCCCCGTGAGGAGACCGCGTCCCGCTCCCCGGGCGTCGCGATCTGCGGCAGGTAGGAGTTGTAGAGCATCATCGCCACGGACTGCGCCGCGTTCGCCACGACCAGCAGCGCGCCGCCCAGCAGGTAGCGCTCGCCCTCGAGGAGGAACATGCACGCCGTGGCGGCGGCGCCGGTGTAGGCGGCGGCCGCGAGCAGCGGCTTCCTGCGGCCGGTGCGGTCGGCGGCGGCGCCCGCCAGCGGCATCACGAGCACGGCCAGGACCACCGACAGGGAGACCGCGTACGCGAAGAAGGACCCCGCGCGCACCGGAACGCCGAACGGGTGCACGAACCCGTCCGCGTCCGCGGCGGCCTCGGCGACCGACGTCAGGTAGGGGCCGAGGAACACGGTGAGCACGCTCGTGGAGTACACGGAGCACGCCCAGTCGTAGACGTACCAGCCGCGCTGCTGGTACCGCCGGCCGGCCGCCTCGTCCGCCGCCGGTGACCGCACGGTGTCGTCGCCCACCCGTGCCCTCGCTTCCCCGTGAACGCGCTCGGTGGCCGGGCGGGGTGTCAGACCCAGATCCCGCGGTCCTCCAGGACCTCGCGCAGTGTGCCGATGTGATCGGTCATGATGCCATCCACCCCCAGGTCCAGGAGCCGGTGCATCCGCTCGGGTTCGTTGACCGTCCACACGTGCACCTGGAGCCCGCGCGCATGGGCGGCGCGCACGAAGCGACGGTCCACCACCGGGACGCCGGAGTGGACCTCCGGCACCTGGGCGGCCACGGCCGACCCGCGCACCGTCACCGGCACCCCCCACGACCGCAGCCGGAGGTTCAGCACCCCCCGGGTGCCGTACGACGTCGCGAGCCGGGGCCCGGCCAGCCGCTGGGCCCGCACCACCCGGGCCTCGGAGAACGAGCCGAGACAGACCCGGTCCCAGGCGTTCGTCCGCTCGATCAGCTCCAGGAGGGGCAGGAGGGCCGGCTCGGCCTTGACGTCGACGTTCCACCGCACCCCGGGGAAGACGGCGAGCAGTTCCTCGAACAGGGGCACCGGCTCCCGGCCCGCCACCCGCGCCTGCTCCACCTCCCGCCACGGCAGCCGGGCGATCGGGCCCGCTCCGTCCGTCACCCGGTCCAGGGTCGCGTCGTGGAACGCGACGAGACGGCCGTCGCGGGTGACGTGGACGTCGGTCTCGATGTAGCGGTAACCCGCCTCGACGGCGCACCGGAACTGGCGCACGGTGTTCTCCAGGCCGTCCGCGGCCCCGCCGCGGTGGGCGAAGGCGATCGGGCCGGGATGGTCCAGGTAGGGGTGGCGTATCGGTGGGGTCACGGACGCAGTATCGCCCCGTGCGGTGGACCCGTGGCAACGACCGCGCGGCCGCCGGATGCCGGGGGGACCGCGAACAGCCGGAGGAACAGCTGGGCGATCGGGCCGATCGTCACCGCGTACAGCAGGGTCGCCACCCCCACCGTGCCCCCGAGGGCGAAGCCCGTGGTGACCACCGCGACCTCGATCGCCGTGCGCACCCGCCGGACCGACACCCCCGTGCGCAGGTGAAGCCCCGTCATCAGCCCGTCGCGCGGCCCCGGACCGAAGCGCGCCGCGATGTACAGCCCCGTCGCCGCGCCGTTCAGCACGATGCCGGCCGCCGTCGTCACCCCGCGCAGGACCGTGCCGTGCGCCTCGGGCACCACCGTCAGGGTCGCGTCCATGGCCGCGCCGATCAGCAGGACGTTGGAGACCGTCCCCAGCCCCGGGCGCTGGCGCAGCGGGATCCAGAGCAGCAGCACGGCCGCGCCCAGGACGGTGAGCACCACGCCCATCGACAGGCCCGTGCGCTCGGCCAGGCCCTGGTGCAGCACGTTCCACGGCTCCAGGCCGAGCCCGGACCGGACCAGCAGCGCCGAGCTCGCGCCGTACAGCGCCAGTCCCGCGTACAGCTGGAACAACCGCCGGACGAGACGCCCGTGCCGGGGCGGGTGGCTGGTCAAGGTGTCCCCCTGTGGTGGAAGTGGACCGACGCGTGACACCATGTGGCCGGGACGGAGATCTCATCCATGGCCAATTCGAGGAAGGTGGACTGATCCGGATGGCACAGTGGACCTCGGCGGTGGGTGCGGCGCAGCTCGCCCGGCTGCTCACCTCCCAGCAGGACCGTCCGGCCGGCCCCGGCACCCGCCGTCCGCCCGCCTACCGGGCCCTCGCCGACGGCGTCCGGCTCCTGGTGCTCGAAGGGCGCGTCCCCGTGGCCGCCCGGCTGCCCGCCGAGCGGGAACTGGCCCTGGCCCTGTCCGTCAGCCGCACCACCGTCGCGGCCGCCTACGAGGCACTGCGGGGGGAGGGCTTCCTGGAGTCGCGGCGCGGTGCCGGCAGCTGGACCGCCGTCCCGGCCGGGAACCCGGTCCCCGCGCGAGGGCTGGAACCACTGCCCCCCGAGGCCCTCGGCTCGATGATCGACCTCGGCTGCGCCGCGCTGCCCGCGCCCGAGCCCTGGCTCACCCGGGCCGTGCAGGGCGCTCTGGAGGAACTGCCGCCCTACGCGCACACCCACGGCGACTACCCGGCCGGACTGCCCGCGCTGCGCGCGACGATCGCCGACCGGTACACCGCGCGGGGCATCCCGACCATGCCCGAGCAGATCATGGTGACGACCGGGGCGATGGGCGCCATCGACGCCATCTGCCACCTCTTCGGCGGACGGGGCGAGCGCATCGCCGTCGAGTCGCCGTCCTACGCCAACATCCTCCAGCTGATGCGGGAGGCCGGGGCGCGGCTGGTCCCCGTGGCCATGGCGGAGGGACTGGCCGGCTGGGACATGGACCGCTGGCGCCAGGTGCTCCGCGAGGCGGCGCCGCGCATCGCGTACGTCGTCGCCGACTTCCACAACCCCACCGGCGCGCTGGCCGACGAGGACCAGCGCCGCAGGCTCGTGGACGCGGCCCGCTCGGCGGGCACGGTGCTGGTCGCCGACGAGACCATGAGCGAGCTCTGGCTCGACCCGGACGTGGAGATGCCGCGTCCCGTGTGCGCCTTCGACCCGGCCGGATCCACGGTGATCACGGTCGGCTCGGCGAGCAAGGCATTCTGGGCCGGTCTGCGCATCGGCTGGGTGCGCGCGGCCCCCGAGGTGATCCGCAGCCTCGTCGCCGCACGCGCGTACGCCGATCTGGGCACGCCCGTCCTGGAGCAGCTGGCGGTGAACTGGCTGTTCGGCACGGACGGCTGGGAGCGGGCCGTGGAGATCCGGCGCGCACAGGCCCGGGAGAACCGGGACGCGCTGGTCGCCGCGATGCGCCGGGAACTGCCCGACTGGCAGTTCGAGGTCCCGCGGGGCGGGCTCACGCTGTGGGTGCGCACCGGGGGGCTCTCGGGGTCGCGGATCGCCGAGGCCGGGGAACGGGTCGGGGTGCGGGCGCCCTCGGGGCCCCGCTTCGGGGTCGACGGGGCGTTCGAGGGGTATGTGCGGCTGCCCTTCACCGTGGGCGGGGCGGTGGCCGAGGAGGCGGCGGTACGGCTGGCCGCGGCGGCGCGGGTGGTCGAGAACGGCGGGACGTCGGGGGCGGAGGCGCCGCGCATCTTCGTGGCGTGACGGACGGAGCGGTGCCGGTGCCCGGGGACGGGCCGCCCGGTGCGCGCCGGGCGGCCCTCACGAGGATTCGGCGGCCGCCGCCTCCAGGGGGACCGGCTCCTGAGGCGTCTCGTCCGCGTCCGCCGCGTGCGCGGTGCGCGGCTCCGTGACGGTCCCGTCCGCGGCGGCCGGGTCCACGGGCCCCTTCTCCGTGGAGTGCTTGCCCGGGAACGCCGTGCCCGCCGGGGTCCCGCGCACGGGACCGGCCTCCGGGGCCGTCCGCTCCGGCTCCTTGCGCGTCGGCCCCGTCCGTGCGCCGTCCTGAGCGGAACGGGCCGGGAGCAGGTCCAGCACCGCCTGCCGGTGGCCGTCCTCGGCCGTGTCGTCGTACGGGTTCGGCGTGGCCGGGACCTGGAGGCGGTGCACCGGCCCCGTGCCCAGGCGGGCGTAGCCGCGGCCGGCGGGGACCTCGTCGAGAGGCGTGGTGTGCGGGGGAGCGCCCAGGACGGCCGTCACCTGTTCCGGGGTCGCGGACCCGAGGACGACACGCGCGCGCGTGTGCTGCCGTACCGCGTCGCCGAGGGTCTCCAGACTGTCGAGCTGTTCGGCGACGACGACCGTGACGTTCGCCGGGCGGCCGTGCCGCAGCGGGATCTGGAGCAGCGACCGGGGGTCCTCCCGGCCGTCGGCGGTGGCGAGGTGCGTGAAGGTGCCGGGGCGGTCCAGCAGGATCCACAGCGGCCGCTTGGTGTCCTCGGGAGGCGGATCGCCCGCCTGGTGGGCGCGGTTGGCGGCGATCAGGCGGCGCTCCGTCTCGTGCGCGGCCCACCGGAGACGCTCCAGCACCCCCGTCAGGCCGCACTCGACGGCGAGCACGCCGTCCCGGCCGGTCAGGCACGCGTACTCGCCGGTGCCGCCGCCGTCGACGATCACCACGTCGCCGTGGCGCAGCGCCTGGAGGGCGACGGAGCGCAGCAGGGTGGAGATGCCGCTGCCGGGCTGCCCGACGGCCAGCAGGTGGGGCTCGGTGGAGCGGATGCCGGTGCGCCAGACGACGGGGGGGACGTCGCGCCGCTCCCCGCCGTGGACGAGGGGCAGGGTCCGGCGCACCTGCGCGGGGTCGGTGAAACCGAGGACCGTCTCGCCGGGAGACGTCACGAAGCGCTGGGCGGCGATGCCGGCGGGCAGGGGCGGCAGGACCCGGACGGTGAGCTGGTTGCCCTCCTCGTCCCAGGCGAAGCGGTACTCGCGTCCGCGCCCCGACTTGGCGGCGAGCAGGTGCTCGATCCGGGCGCGGGACTCCGCCTCGCCGTCGGTGTAGTACGCGGGATAGGCGATCACCAGGTGGGTGATGCGGCCCGCGCCGTCGAACTCGTAGGCCGGGAAGGCCTTCTCCCACGAACCGCCGTGGGTGTAGAGGGGGTCGGGGTCACCGGCCGAGGAGAAGTACGGGACCAGGGCGTCGTACAGCGACCGCAGGCGTCGCGTCTGCGATTCGTCGGGACCCTCGGGCGCGGCCGGGGCGCGGTCCCTGCCCTGCCAGGCCGCCGCCGCCGTCAGGCCCACGGTGGCGAGCAGCGGACCGTACGGGAGCAGGAGCACGACCAGGAGCACCGACGCCACCAGGAGGAACAGCGCGCCGCGCCGGTCCTTGGGGGTGTCGGCCACCCTGCGCCGCCCGGCCGAGGCCAGCCGGCGCAGTCCGCGCGCGATCGTGATCAGGGGATGGAGGATGTCGGTGGCGCTGTCGGCCGCCGTCCGGGCCAGCTCCCGGCCCCGGGCGAGATGGGCGCCGCGGTCGCTCAGGATGCGGGGGAGGGGACGCGGGACCACTGCTGCCTCCAGGGCGTGGGATACGGGAGTCGGGGGGTTCGGGGGACTCGGCTCAGAACCTGATGCCGCCGAGGAGACCGGCCAGGCTCTCGCCGCCGGCCTTGATGCTCGGCGCGATGGCCGTACTGGCCAGGTAGAAGCCGAACAGCATCGCCACCACGGCGTGCAACGGCTTCAGGCCGTCCTTGCGGCAGAGGATGAACAGGACGATGCCGAGCAGGACGACGCCTGAGATCGAGAGGATCATGTGAGTTCTCCTGGTTCACGGGGGGACAGTCACCATGAGTACTTCCAGGATCACAGCATGTATCCATACGATAAAAGGTGCAACTGGGTGAAAATCTTTCGATTTCGCCCGGTCGGCGGACCGTTCCCGCCCCGAACGACGTGGGGGGTTGCGCACCGTCCGATCTGCGGTGATCTTTGCCTCGGGCACGTCGGCCCGTGTGCCGCGCGAGCCAGTACTCTGGCGATTCACCCGTACGGCTCTGCACCGCTCGCAGACGTACGCCCTGTCCCCGATGTGCGGAATGATCCGTGGCGAGAGGCGGTCCGGCCGATATGACTGAAGCCCCCGACCCCGAGGTCGTGGAGCTGGCGACCAAGATCTTCGACATGGCCCGGAGCGGCCGGACCGAGGAGCTCGTGGCCTACGTCGACGCGGGCGTGCCGGCCAACCTCACCAACGACCGGGGCGACTCGCTCGTGATGCTCGCCGCCTACCACGGCCACGCCGACGCGGTCCGCGCGCTGCTCGAGCGCGGCGCCGACGCCGACCGGATCAACGACCGGGGGCAGACCCCGCTCGCGGGAGCCGCCTTCAAGGGCGACACGGAAGTGGTGAAGGCCCTCCTGCAGGGCGGTGCCGATCCGGCCGCCGGCGCCCCCTCGGCCGTCGACACGGCCCGAATGTTCGCCCGCACGGAACTGCTCGAGCTGTTCGGCGAGAACTGAGGCGCACCGCCGGAACGCGCCGGACGGCACCGGGCCGCGCGGCAGCGCGAACGCGCGCGCACCGGCCGGCGACGGCACGGCCGCGGCGCCGGAAACACACGGTGAACGGGGAGGCGGTGCGGGGCCGCCGGAATTCGGTCGCGGCGGATGTGACCGCCGGGTCATCATGACGACGTGATTCACGGACGCGATGGCTGGGCAGATGTTGCCGCACCGCGCGGGCCGTGACGCGGCCCGCAGGGGCCACCGACGAGAGGCAGAGGAAGATGGTCTACGGCAAGCAGGAAACGGCGGGCGCCCCGACGTGTTGGCACGCGGCCAGGTAATGCAGGTCCCCGGTTGCGTCGACGCTTGATGTGAGGCTGTTTCCCATGTTCGATCCGGTCATAGCGCCCAGCGGTACGCTGCTCGGCCTGCTCCAGCGGGGTCGCGGCGACGGCACGCTGCACGCGCTCACCGCCCCGCGCTCCGAAGCGCTCGAGGCGCTGAACCACTGCGTGCTCCACGACCCGCGCCACGACTGGCAGGTGGAGAACCGCTCCCTCTACTACGCCCGCCTCTACCTCGACCTGCACGGCGAACTGGACGCCGTCGAGGCCCACCTCTTCGACGCCGAGGACGTCCTCGACACCGACGAGTCACGCACCGGCCTCAGCCTCGCCGTGCTCGGGCACCTGGCCTCCTACGGCAGGCGGGACGCACTCGTCCTGTTGCGCAGGTACGCGGCCCAGGGCACCAACTGGTCCTGGGCCCTGGACGAACTGGCCCTGCGGGACGACGACGCGGGCCTGCGCGCCCTCGCCACCCCCGTCCTCGCGCGGTTCGGCACCGACCCCGAGGGCGAGGCCGAACTGGCCGCCACCGTCCGCGACGCCTTCGAACCGCGTCCCTGGCGGCTGTGGGCCGACGATCCGCGCGCATCCGTGGCCACACGCGTGCGG